>NZ_AJQE01000105.1 GCF_000261685.1 Bradyrhizobium genomosp. I (2014)
GACCTCGGTGCTGCGCGGCTCGAACCATTGGGCCGAAACCGTCCCGACGCCCGCCGCTGCTGCTGCTGAGGGATCACTTTCCTCTGCCTGCCTGTCCGGGCGACGAAGCTGTGTCTCCGGGCGAGCGCCAAATCCCGACAGTCGCCGCTCAATCCTCCTTCATGAATATCTCGCGCCGCAGCTGTTTTTGTCCCGCCTTGAAATGACCGGGCACCCATTCCTTCCAATCCTCCTTCAGGAAGCCGGCGTCCGGATCGCCTTTGCCCGCCTCCTTGATCTTCTTGACGACATAACGGGAGTAGAAGTGGTCGAAGACGCGCATGAACTCGCCGAAATAGATGTCGGCGACTCTCGTGTTCCCGCGGATGACGAGCATATTCTCGTCGTTGGCGTTCTGTGACGGCTGGCTGAAATTTGCGGTGCCGGTGACGACGACCGGATCGGAACTCAAGGGATCGACCAACAGAAACTTGTCGTGAACGTAGAAGTTGCGGTTGAAACCGGTCAGCTTCTCGCCGAGGAAGAATTCGAGATCGCCCTTTGAAAGCTTGGCCCCGGGCGCCATGACACTGTTACCCGTGACTCTGATTTCGTCGGCAAACTCATCTCCCGGATCCTTGTCGAAGAGCGAGTAGCGGAGCGTATCATCGTCCTTGGCCAGCGCCTTGTAGAAGAAGTCGTCCAGGTTGAAGGCGAAGGTGATGCAGGCCATCCGCTTGGCGTCGGCGATGAGATCCGCATACCATTCCAGGGTCGTGGGCTTGGTCTTTTCGTCACGCGGCGAGTACAGCTGCAAGATGCGATTCTTTGGCGGCAAGGTATGGCGCGCAGGCGTCGCATCGACAGCGAGATTTGCTTTCTTCAGGGGAGCAAGCGTGACGTCCGGCGCAGCCAGGCGCTCCCAATAGTCGAGGAAGCCCTGGGCAATCTCCCCGTCCCATATGACGTGGCCGACATTGGAATGGCCGAAGATACCGCCCGAGGAAATGTTCGTCGACCCCGTCCAGACGGCGATCGGCACGTCGTTGTGGAGCAGAACGATGAACTTGTTGTGCCTGATACCGGCGCGCGACTTCTGCGGCGTGCAGATGCTCTTGATCTTGGCCGCAGCTATCATCTCCTCGTTTTCGTCCGCATAGCTTTGTGCCTCGTAGCGGATATCGACGTCGACGCCCGCATTCTTCGCTTTCTTGAACGCCAGGCCGACGGGCTTGTAGCGAAACTCGTAAAGCATCGCCCGCAAGGCGTACTCACCGGGGTTTTGCAGCGTCGAGGGATATTCGATGAACTTGACGAGTGCCTCGAACAGGCCACGGGAAAGCCATTTCATCGCATCCGAGCCGGGATCGTCTTCATCGAGCTCGGTCTTGCCGAACTTGCGCGCGAACGCCTGAGAACCGGCGGCACCACGGTTGAAATAGATGTCGTGGGTGGTTTCTCCAGGCTTCCTTCCGCCCTCTTCGGTCTCCGTACTCACGCGAATCTTGGCCGCCGATGCAACATCGAGCTGGAGGAGTTTCGGCTTGCCGTAGACCGGGATGACGCTGAACTCGTAGGTTGTCTCGGGCTTCGCCGTGTAGTCGCCCCACTGAAATGTCTGAATCGGATGCTCCGACGTCGGCACTGGAGTTCCTGGAGCCAGCCCCTCGTCCTTGTGCTTGAAGCGCTTGATCCCACGGATGAAGTAACGCTCGTGGACTTTGCCGTTCCTGTCGAACTCGGTGCGCTCGATGGCGAAGCCCAAGAGTCCGGTCTTCTTGGCGTCCTGGCCCGGCGCGAAGTCCCAGGCCAGCGTAACAACATGCAGTCCAGCAATTGCGCGCACGTGCAATACGGCGCCCTTTTCAAATTCGCGCACGGAAAGCCCCCCATTTTGTCCCTGCGCAATATGCAGGGAGGTCGCGCTTCTCGACGAGACACGTGCATTCTTTCACGAGAACAATCCAAAGTCGAGATGCCTCGCCCAGGATCACAGCCGGTATGGCTATTTGCGCCTTCGCGATGCTTCGGGCCGCGCGCACACTGCCTCTGCCCCCTGCCCCTCCTCGCCAATTCCTGCTATCCCTCCCTCCGCCGGCTCCGCCGCCAAAACCCTCCACCACCCAGGGAGCAACAACCATGCGATACCTCCACACCATGCTGCGCGTGCGCAATCTCGATGTCGCACTGAAATTCTATGTTGATGCTTTCGGCTTGAAGGAGGTGCGGCGGATCGAGAACGACAAGGGTCGGTTTACGCTGGTGTTCCTGTGCTCGGCGGACGATCTCGAGGCGCTGAAGAAGCAGCCGCCGACGCGCGGGGCCCCGCTGGTCGAGCTCACCTATAATTGGGACGAGGAAAAGTACGGCGAGGATCGCTTCTTCGGCCATCTCGCCTATGAGGTCGACGACATCTACGCCACTTGCGAGAAGCTGATGAAGGCCGGCGTCACGATCAACCGGCCGCCGCGCGACGGCAACATGGCCTTCGTTCGCTCGCCGGACCTGCACTCGATCGAGCTGTTGCAGAAGGGCGATCCGAAGCCACCGCAGGAGCCTTGGGCGTCGATGCCCAACACCGGCCACTGGTAGGTTTGCGCGCGGGAACAAGCGCTCGCGGCCCGCGTTCACCCTCCAGTGATGCAAATGGAGGAGGATGCGATGGCGAGAGGGCTGTTGCTGTGGATGCTTGGCGTGCCGATCCCGGTGATCATTCTGTTGTGGCTGTTCTTCGGCCGCTGACCGTCGGGTTGAACCTTGCAATGAAAGCTCCGCCCCGTGCGGAGCTTTTTGCATGAGGGGCGCGCCGCAACGCGCATCGCTCCAAGCACCGAATTCCGCTATCACCCGCAGCAAGCGACAATGCGGGGGAGACGCTTCATGCCTGACACCAAGCTGACGATCTGGGGCCGCGCCAATTCGGTCAACGTGCAGAAGGTGCTGTGGTGCCTCACCGAACTCGGTCACTCCTACGAGCGCATCGACGCCGGCATGCAATACGGCAAGACCCGCGAGGCCGAGTATCTCGCGATGAATCCCAACGCGCGGATCCCGACGCTGGTCGAGGGCGACTTCGTGCTGTGGGAGTCCAACTCGATCATGCGCTATCTCTGCCTTGCGCATGGGCGCGGCACGCCGATCTACCCTGACACGCCGAAACAGCGCGCCGGCGTCGACCGCTGGCTCGACTGGACGCTGTCGACCGTGCAGCCGGTCGACCGCCCGGTGTTCTGGGGCATCGTGCGCACGGCGCCCGCCGAGCGCGACATGGTCCAGGTGCAGCGCGATGCCGATGCCGCCGCCGAGGTCTGGGCCATCGCCGACCGCCTGCTCGCTACGCGCCGCTTCATGGAGGGCGATGCCTTCACGCTCGCGGACATCGCGATCGGATCCTATGCGCGGCGCTGGCTCGGGGTCGAAGGCATCAGCCGGCCCGCGCAGCCGCACCTCACCCGCTGGCTCGCCGAGCTCGGCAAACGGTCCGGATTTGCACAACATGTCGCACCGCCAATGTCGTGAACCGGTGATGCAGCTCAAGTTGCGGTGACGACACGAGGAAACGTCGTTTCGGCGCAGGCCGTCCGGCCTGGTCTCGGCACTTGACGGCTACTGTGCATGGGGTTGTTTTCGCAGTTTTTGTTCTGGGCCCCTAGCGCCAGCCGCGCTCGACCAGCAGCACGCAGATGATCAGCAGCAGCGTCACCGCGGCGGTGGCGAGGCGCGCGGTCCAGCCGAGGCCGCGGCCGACCCACCACAGCAGCGCGCAGTACATCACGACGGGAACGATGAGATCAAGCCGCACCAGATCCGAAGGCATGGGCCTTCAGCGCCTGACGGTGGTGTCGATGCTGATCGAGCCACCGATCTTCACGCAGGTCCCGGTGCCCTCGACCATGACGAAGCGCGCGCCGTAGGAGGCGCAGGAGCCCGCTCCTGCCTTGCCGGTGGCGCTCTTCAACGGCAGGGCTTTGCCCGCTTGTGGCCGCTCGGCAGGCGGCAGGCGCAAGGCTTCCGCGGCGGCCACGGAGGTTGCCGGGAACGAGATCAGGGTCAGGATGAGGAGTGGCCCGCGCATGGCAGCGTTTTAGCCCGGACAGGTGCCGCGCGCCATCGGGCCGTCCGCGTCCGCAATCAGATGAACTTGACGCCGGCCGACTTGCCGCGGCGCCAGACCACCTGGCAGCTCCGCCCGGTGCGCGCGTCGCGAGCGAACGCCATCCGGATCACGCCCGGAAGCTGGCTCGCGTCCTCGTCCATCGTGATTCTGGCACCCGAGTCCGAGATGTCCTGAACCAGGCAATGCCGCGCGGCGAAGCCGCCGTCGAGCGTGATCCAGGCGTGCTGCGACAGCAGCTTGCGGGCGGCGCGCTTCTTCGGCGGTGGCATTGGCGAAAAATCTCCCTGCCCAGCGCTACGCAGGGAACCCTAAGAAACCGTTGAAATCGCCTCCGAATGATCCCGGGCCGGCGCTGTCCACCGGAGGCAAGAGTCCGTTCCCGAACGGCTTGCCCAGGAACGCAAAGGCCACTATACGTTCGCCCGCTGCAAGCCGCCGGGCGCTGTTCGGCCGGCCAGCGGCCGTACCGCGGAAAGCGGCGGGGCCCTGCGTTTGCTCCCTTCGTCTATCGGTTAGGACGCCACCCTTTCACGGTGGAGAGAGCGGTTCGATTCCGCTAGGGAGCGCCAGCCGCGCGAAGCCTCGCCGGCGGCAATAAATCCACCGCCGCGGCATGAACCTCCCCCCTCCGACCAAGCTCCGATCGGAACCGGTAGAGGCTCATGGCACCCCCATGGCGCGGCGCGAGATCATCCCGGAAGGCCCGTCCGGTGCTGCTCGGGCAGGTCTGAACGCCACCGCCCGGATCACGCGATGACGGCATTGTGACGTTACGCCGCGAACTCGCCGCGCGACTTCCGCCCGCGCGTTTACCGGAAATTTACCCCTACTCATGTTCGCCGGTATTAATTGCTTAGAGTTTGGCCGTTACCCGTGGAAACACGGAAATCATCCAAAACAGATTGGCGCTCATGTCCGTCGCAGAGTTCCTCAAGCAACGAGCAGTAGACGTTGCGGTGAGCGGCAGCTACTCGCTGCCCCGCTGGTACGATTGCGAGGGCAAGCTGCGCAGCTTCGCCTGCCGGACCAAGCGCGTCTCGCCCTTCCGCATGATCGTGGACGTGCCTGTCGTCGGCAAGGTCGGCGAGCGCGTGACCTCCTACTTCCAGGATTTCGGCGAATTCCAGTGCACCATCAGCGCGACACTGAAGGCGGGCCTCCTGATGGAGCTCGACATGACGCGGGCGCGGCGCGCCTGGATGTCGGAAAAGCTGACCTGGCTCGAGAAGAAGCAGAAGGATGCCAGCGTTCGGGAGCTACGGCGTGACGCGCGTTTCGTTCCGCAGGTCTCGCACACCGTCCTGACCCTCGCGGACGGCAGCACTCATCCATGCTTCATCATCGACGTCTCGACGGCCGGCGTCGCAGTGTCCTCCGAGTACGACCCGCCGGTCGGAACCGCGCTTGCGGTCGGCGCCTGCGTCGGGCGGGTGATCCGCAAATTCGAGCACGGCTTTGCGGTCAAGTTCGCCGAGAGGCAATCCCGGGACGACCTCGTCCGCCTGATCGCGCGCTCGGCCGTATCACAGCCGGCCTGACCCGCCGCATCGCCGCCCTATCGCGGCCCCATTGCGGGATCAGCCTTTGGAGGGTCTGTGCCTGGTGCCGGACCTCATTTTGCAGACTTGCGATCGGGGGACCGAATGGCAGTCGACAAGATCACGGTTGACAAAATCACCTGGGACAGGGTCGGCCGGGTCACCGAGCCCGGACGCTACATGTATACGTTCGGCTGGCTCACCATCACCGCCGGCGATATCGAGATCTGGAAGCGATACCCTCAGGCCGCGTTCACGCTGCTGGCGCAACCGGCCGATCCAGACGCATCGATCGGCGAAGAATTCCATCTCGGCGCCTTCGATGTCGCTCCCGGCGCGACGTCGCCGCTCACCACGCATTGAAGAACGAATTCGGGACCGCCGAGTCGCTGCTGCGCGAGCAGCGGTTCCTGGCAAGCGCTGCGTATGTGCCTTCTGGGAGCTGGAGCAGGTGCGAGCCCGCCGGATCGCCGCCCGGCCCCGCGGGCGCACGAGGAAGCGGGACTAGCCCATCGGCCGGCGCCATCTGCCGCGGAGGGAGACCATCCCGCCCCCGGATTCGCCACGGGGACGGGCGCGCAGCAAATCGAGGAAACCGGCGCACCTCCTTGATTTGGCTTGCCGATCTGGATTCGATATGGGGCGCGCGGTCGTTGCCATGGATGACGAGCATTTTTTGTCATGCAATTGACTGCGCTTGAATTCTAGTTCTTCGCGGGCGACCCAGATGAATGGAGGCTGTCGCGCGTGTTAAGCGAGCCGACAGCGGGCGCATGACACATGGTCGCATCGGTGGACGTAGATAAGCGGATCGAGGGAACCTATTTTCGGCGCCAATGTATTTGATTGAAGCGTTACCCACCGTCATTGGAACTGCCGCCATTGCCCCGGCGCTGCTGATGCTGTGGCTTTTT
>NZ_AJQE01000106.1 GCF_000261685.1 Bradyrhizobium genomosp. I (2014)
GCCCAGGTCTGGACTGCCTTCCTGCTCGGCGCGGCCAGCATTTCGCTGCTGGGTCTCGCCCGCGCCCCCTTCGCCAAGATGGTCGCAGCCCCCGACGACCCCTGGGCCGCGCTCGCCATGCATTCGGTCTTCGGCGTCGCGCTGCCCGAGGAGGCCGTCAAGGTGATCGCCATCGTGCTGGTTTCATCGACCAAGCGGCGGACCTTCTCCAATCCGATGGATACCGTGGTCTATGGCGCCGCAGTCGGTCTCGGCTTCGCCGCGTATGAGAACCTCGCCTATCTGGTTCAGCACGCGGAGATGTGGCGCTCGCTCGCTGCCCTGCGCAGTGTACTGACGGTGCCGTTCCACGGCGCGCTCGGCATCATTGCGGGCGCCTACCTGACGATCGCACGCGCCGGTACGGCACTCGGCGCGAACCGCCGCCATCGCGATTGGGCCCGTCTTTCCAGCCGGCTACTGATCTTCGCCGGCCCGCTTGCGCTGCATTCGGCCTTCGACTTCCCGCTACTGGCGCTCCAGCGCATGCCCGATCTCGATCCGACGCTGCGAATGTGGCTGGGCGCCGCGAGCCTCCTGGTCGGCTTCAGCTCGATTGCTTTCGCCATCCGTCTGGTCCGGCGCGTGGCGCGCCACCATGCGCCGCGGACCGATGTCGCACGTGAGCGGCTCAGCCAGCTCCGCCGGATGTGGGCACTGCTGCTCGCCGGCGGCGGCCTCGGCTTTCTGGGCCTCGCCTTCGTGCTGACGTCGATCCATCACTGGCTGATCAATCCCGAGCGCAACCTGACGCTGGCGCTGATCCCGATTGGTTTCGTCTCGATCCTGCTCGGCCTGGCGCTTCTGATTGTCACAACGGCGATCTACATTCTCGGCCGCAACCGCATCCGCACCAGCGCGGAAGGTTTTTCCTCGGCGCCCGGCGGCGGCTGAGGGCGCGATGGCAAGCGCGGTGCACATAGACTAGATTGATCCGCCTGAGCTGCTTACGAGATCGAGACCATCATGACATCGCCTGAGGAATTTTCACGGCTCCGATCCACCATGAACCAGGCGGTCAAGGCGCATTGGAAGGCCTTCCTGTTCGAGGGTATCCTGCTTGTGGTTCTCGGCGTTGCCGCATTGATCCTCCCGCCGCTCGCGAGTCTTGCGACCGCGATCTTCCTCGGCTGGATGTTCCTGATCAGCGGCATCGGCGGACTGATCGCGACTTATTGGGCGCGCAGCACGCCAGGCTTCTGGTGGTCGCTGATCTCGGCCGCGCTGGCCGTGCTCACCGGCATGCTGCTACTGGCCAGGCCGATGCAGGCCGTGCTGACGCTGACCATCGTGCTCGGCGCCTATTTCCTTGCCGAGGGCGTCGCCACCATCATGTACGCGCTGGAGCACCGTCGCGAGCTGAGCGGCCGCTGGTCGTGGCTCCTGATCTCCGGCCTCGTCGACATCGCGATCTCGTTCATGGTGATCACGGGACTGCCGAGCTCGGCGGACTGGGCCATCGGCGTCCTCGTCGGTATCAACCTGCTGTTCGGCGGCGCCACCCTGATCGGCATGGCGTTGGCGGCACGCAACAGCAACACCTGAGGCGCCTCGTCGCTTCCCGCGCCGTTTGGGGGGGTGACAACCCGCCTACGGCACGCTATATGGCCAGTCATGATCACCGTCGCCATCAGCTATTTTTGGTACTTTAGCTACGACAGCTCGCTGGCGGCGGGAGGATCGCGCTCAATCTGACACATTGCAGCAAACGTCCGAACAAGCCGCCAGACCTGGCGGCTTTTTGTTGGCCGGCAGGTTTCCAAAAACAGACAGGAGCCCGCCGTGCTGAGCACGACCGACGATCTTCGCATCCGTGAACTGAAAGAGCTGAGCACGCCGGAAGAGGTGATGCGGGAGGTCCCGCGCACGCTCACCGCGACGCGCGTGGTGATGGCCGCCCGCAACGCCATCCACGCCATCCTGGGCGGTCAGGACGACCGCCTGTTGGTCGTGGTCGGCCCCTGCTCGGTGCATGATCCCAGGGCCGCGCTTGACTACGCCGAGCGCCTTGCGCGCCTGCGCGAAGACCTTGCCGACCAGCTCGAGATCGTGATGCGGGTCTATTTCAAGAAGCCGCGGACCACCGTCGGCTGGAAGGGCCTGATCAACGACCCCAATCTCGATGGCAGCTTCGACATCAACAGGGGCCTGCGGCTGGCGCGCAACGTGCTGTCGGCAGTGAACAATCTCGGCCTGCCCGCCGGCACCGAATTCCTGGACATGACGACGCCGCAATACATTGCCGACCTCGTCTCATGGGCCGCAATCGGTGCACGCACGACCGAGAGCCAGATCCATCGCGAGCTGGCCTCGGGACTGTCCTGCCCGGTCGGCTTCAAGAACGGCACCGACGGCAATGTGCGGATCGCGGCTGACGCGGTGAAGTCGGCCTCGCATCCGCATCATTTCATGGCGGTGACGAAGCTCGGCCGCTCGGCAATCGCCTCGACCGCCGGCAACGAGGATTGCCACATCATCCTGCGTGGCGGCAGCAAGCCAAACTACGACGCGGCAAGCGTTGCGGCCGCCTGTAATGAATTGACCAAATCCGGCGTCGCGCCGCTCGTGATGGTGGATGCAAGCCATGCCAATTCGAGCAAGAAGCCGGAGAACCAGCCGCTGGTGATGGCCGACATCGCCCGTCAGATCTCGGGCGGCGAGAGCCGCATCATGGGCGCGATGATCGAGAGCAACCTCGTCGCCGGTCGCCAGGACGTGGTGCCGGGCAAGCCGCTCACCTACGGCCAGAGCATCACCGACGGCTGCATCGACTGGCCGGCCACGGCAACCGTGCTCGAGCAGCTCGCCGACGCGGTCGAGATCCGGCGCAACGCCCAGCGCGCAGGGCTGCACGAGCGGTCGGCGTAAGGCACGACGAGGATAGGTCGGCTCACTCTCACCTCTCCTCGCTGGGGCCCCAGTGCGGGGAGAGGTCGAAGCCTCAGCAGCCGCGGCAGATGCTCTTGATCTTGCGATCGAGCTCCGCATCTTCCTTGTTGGCGGGGGTGTTCGGATTGCTCAGATTCTTCTCGCTCGGTACGTCCGCCGCACGCGGCTGGCGGTGACCGACGGGCGCCGGCAACACTGTTCCAGGGATTGCGCCGCCGGATGTCGCTCCCTTCGAGCCGTTGGTCTGCGCAAGCGCCGCGCCATCAAGCGAGACCACGAGCGATGCTGCCAGCATGATCTTCTTCATCTTCACGTCTCCATTCTCAAACCGGCGCACGTCCCACCCCGCTCAGGTCTCGGGCGGATAGAGATGAACGTCGCCGCAATAATCCACGATACGATAGCGCGTTTCGGCTCCCGCAGCATCCGCATCGGGTGCGGTATTTTGCGGCGCCGATACGTAGCTTGGCCCCACGGGCGATTTGCCGGCGCCGCCGGGAATGTCGATGACATAGTCCGGCTGACACAGTCCTGACACCCGCCCGCGCAACTGCCGCATCAGGTCCTGTCCCTCCGCCAGCGTCGTTCGCAGATGCGCCGTGCCCGGTGCCAGATCGCCGTGATGCAGATAGTAGGGCTTGATCCGGCATTCGACGAAAGCTCGCATCAAATCCGACAGAGCGCCGATGTTGTCATTGACGCCGCGCAACAGCACGGACTGGCTCACCAGGGGAATTCCGGCATCGGCGAGCCGCGCGCAGGCCGCACGCGCGAGCCCTGAAAGTTCGCGCGCGTGGTTGGCGTGCACCGCCAGCCAGGTGGTCGCGCCCGCGACCTTCAATGCCGCAACCATCTCCTTGCTGACGCGCACGGGCTCGACCACCGGCACGCGGGTGTGAAGACGGATGATCTTGACGTGATCGATCGCGGCCAGATCGGCCATGATCTCGCTCATTCGTCGCGGCGACAGCATCAGGGGGTCGCCGCCGGTCAGAATCACTTCCCAGATCTCGTCGTGTGCGCGGATGTAATCGATCGCCGCGCGATAGGCGCTGTCCGACAGCGCATTTTCCTTGCCGGGCCCTACCATCTCGCGGCGGAAGCAGAAGCGGCAATAGACCGCGCAGACGTGAACGAGCTTGAACAACACGCGGTCGGGATAGCGGTGCACGATCCCGGGAACCGGCGAATGCGGGTGGTCGCCGATCGGATCGGCGTTTTCGCCCGGCTTCAGGTCCAGCTCGGCTGCGGTCGGAACGAATTGTCGCGCGATGGGATCGTCGGGATCGGTCGTGTCGATCAGCTCGACCAGATCAGGCGTGATCGCTACGGCATAACGCGCGGCAACCCGTTCGAGCGCCGGCAACGCGGATGCAGGGGCCAGACCCTCGGCCACCAGCTCGGCAGGCTCGCGCAGAGTGCGTGCAAGGATTGTCTTCGTCATCTCTCATCCGCAGGCGGAGTCCACACCACCTGATCAATTCGTGTTGCGCCGCTCGCCAGCATGACCAGCCGGTCGAAGCCAAGTGCGACGCCACTCGCCTCCGGCATTGCGGCAACGGCAGCCAGAAAGTCCTCGTCGAGCGGATAGGCTTCGCCGTAGCGGCGCTGCTTCTCCGCCATCGATTCCGTGAAGCGTTTTCGCTGCTCCTCGGCATCGGTCAGTTCGCCAAAGCCGTTGGCGAGCTCCACGCCGCAAGCATAGACCTCGAACCGCTCGGCAAGCCTCGGATCGTCCACCTTCACCCGCGCCAGCGCCGATTCTGGAGATGGGTATTCAGACAGGATGGTCAAACGTCCCCGCCCCAGATGCGGCTCGACATGCTCGACCAGAACCTTGCTGAAAATGTCAGACCAGGTGTCGTCCTCGGCTATACGGATCTTGCCGCGGGCCGCCGCGGCGAGCGCGGCACGGTTACCCTCGCCGCCCGAAATTGTCGACAGCAGGTCGATGCCGGCGAAGCGCTCGAAGGCGCTCGCGACCGTCAGGAGTTCCGGCTCAGCGAAGGGATCGGCGGTCCGGCCACGGAAGGAGAAGGTCCCGATGCCGGTCACCTGCGCCGCGCGGGAAATGACGACGACGGTATCGGCCATGATGGCATCATAGGGGGCACCCGTCCGGTACCATTCCAGCATCGTGAATTCGGGCAGGTGCAGGTCGCCGCGCTCGCGGTCCCGGAACACCCGGGCGAACTCGAAAATCCGCGTCTCGCCCGCCGCCAGCAGCTTCTTGCAGGCGAATTCGGGCGAGGTCCGCAGGTATCGGCCGGCCCGACTGCCGTCGGGTCGCATGATCTCGGTCCGGGGGGCGTGCAGATGGGTCTCGTTGCCCGGCGAGACCTGAAGGACGGAGGTTTCGACCTCCGTGAAGCCCTGCTCGGCGAAAAAGGCCCGCAAAGCTCCGGTCACGGCGCCCCTGGCCTGGAGGAACGGCCGCCGGTCGAGGTGTCTGCCGGGCGACCAGAACGGCGACATCGGCTTGTCCCCCGACATCAACCGACCACCCCAGTCGGCAGCAAAGTGCTGGCATCCAACGGCAAAATCAGTATGTTGCGGCCCGAAACGGGCGCCGAGGTCCGATTTGAGGCCCTAAGTCCCCCATCGATTTGACCACGTCCTGGCCGCAGCCGGGCCAAGTAAGCAGGAAATACAGCTTTGAGAGTCATCGCCAGTTCTATTCGCAAGGGCAACGTGATCGAGCAAGACGGCAAGCTTTATGTCGTCGTGAGCGCCGAAAACATCCATCCTGGCAAGGGCACCCCGGTCAGCCAGATCGAAATGCGCCGAATCTCGGACGGGGTAAAGATCTCCGAACGGTACAAGACCACCGACCAGGTCGAAAAGGCCACGATCGAGGAGCGCAACTATACCTACCTCTATGAGGACGGCGATGGCTACCACTTCATGAACCCGGAGACCTACGATCAGGTCCAGGTTTCCAAGGACGTCGTCGGCGACGCCGCCGCGTATCTCCAGGAGAGCATGACCGTCAAGCTGTCCATGCACGACACCAATCCGGTGTCGATCGCGCTGCCCCAGCGCGTGACGCTGGAAGTGGTCGACACCGAGCCCGTGACCAAGGGTCAGACCGCCTCCTCCTCCTACAAGCCGGCGGTGCTGTCCAATGGCGTGCGCACCACCGTGCCGCCGCACATCACGGTCGGCACCCGCATCGTGGTGATGACCGAGGACGGCTCCTACGCCGAACGCGCCAAGGACTAAGCGAGCAATCGAGGATCGGAACAGGTACCGCCGGGGGGCGAGGCAGTGGGCAGGAAGAGTCTCCGCTTCGTCTCGCTTCTCCTGGCGTTGCTGTCGCTCCTCGTCGCCGCGCCGCTCGCTGCGGATGAATTCCGCAACCCCTCGCTCACTGCCCTGCGCGTCGACTGGCGGGCAGCGCTCGACCAGCTCCGTGTCGAGATCAACAGCCGCCCCCAGGTTGCGGGCGACTTCATCTTCGCACCCCGCCGTTCGGTGCCGCGCTACGATCCGCGCGCAACGCCCGCGCTGGTGCAGCTCAACGCGATCTCCTTGCGCTTCTTCACCGGCATTACCCGAAGTGCCATACCCGTGCTGCTGCCGTTCGACGCCGCGGCGTACCTCGAGGCGCAGCGCAGCGGCGCGCCGGCGCCGCTCGCCCTGTCGCGCTACCAGGCTGACTTCAATCCCGTTGACATGTTCGATGCCGGCCCTGCCGGCTACAGCGCGACCTTCGCGCTCGAACCCGGCGCCGGCGAGGGCATGCCGAGCCGGGTGTTCGCAAGGCCGGTCGAGGTTCAGATCACGGGCTCGGCCCTCGTCTACGACATCGCCGATCCCGCCGGCGGCAAGGGCGAGCCGGTCAAGCCGCTCGCGACAACCTACCCAGACCTGCGCAAGTTCATCCGGGAAGGCTATGTGCGCTACGCCTTCACCCGCTTCGGCGTCGCCTATGTGGTGTCGATCCAGTGCCTCGACAGCGTCGCCAAACCGCGACGGCTCGCCTGCAAGGAAGCCTACCCGGTCGCCGAGCGCTTCCTGAGGGCGCTGCGTGTCGCAGGCGGCCAGCGCATGCGGCCGCTGACGGACATTGCCTCCAACGTGCTCGACCGTCCGGCCGAGCGTTCACCGGACTTCGGCTACCGGCCAAGCGGCGACATCATCCCGAACACCGGCTACCGCAACAAGAGCGGCCATCCCGACATGATGGCCTATGCCCAGATCCGCTTTCCCCTCGAGAAGGTGCCCGCCTTCGTGCGCTCGCAATCCTACGGCAAGCGCGACAGGAGCGAAGGCCCGACCGCCTACCCCTGGCGCGACAATTTCTGCGAGTCGCGCAGTTTCGAGGTGTGGCAATGTGGCGGAGGCTACGGCCACCAGGGCGAGGACATCCGCGCCGCCGACTGCCCGCCGCCCGGTGAAGGCCGCGAGCCCTGCGATCCCAAGCAGCGCGCCGTCGTCGCCGTGCGTGACGCGATCGTCATCCGCGGAGCCAAGGACCAGGCCGCGACACTTCAAGTCAATAGCCGCACCGAGCACATCCGTTTCCGCTACATGCACATGAATCCGCAGGTGATGAACGCCGATGGCGTGCTCAATGGCCGCTTCGTCACCGAAGGCGAGAAGATCGGTGTGATCTCGAACTATCTCGATCATCCCGCCGGCACGTCGATGCACCTGCATTTCGATGTTCAAGTGTTCACCCGCGACGGCTGGATCTGGGTCAGCCCCTACGTCACGCTGGTCTCCGCCTATGAACGCCTGATCCGCGCCCGCGGCCGCGAAGTCGGTCCGGAGGTTGCGGAGACCCCGCAGCCTGTGGCGCACGCGCTGCCCGAGGACGTGATCAAGCCGGACCCGCGCGAGGGATCGGGCGGCGAGGACAATTGACAGCTTGCTCGTTCTGATGCCGGGCGGTGCAAGAGCGTGTTGTCGCGCGCACCGCCGGCTCGAACGCAGAAGGGACAGGATTGATGAGTGTCGGACTGATCGGTCTTCTCGACGATGTCGCGGCGATCGCAAAGGTGGCAGCAGCTTCGCTCGACGATGTGGCGAGCCAGGCCGCCAAGGCGGGCGCAAAGGCGGCTGGCGTGGTCATCGACGACACGGCCGTCACGCCGAACTACGTCATCGGTTTCGCCTCGAAACGCGAACTGCCGATCGTCGGTAAGATCGCGGTCGGATCGCTGCGCAATAAATTACTGATCCTGCTGCCGATTGCCCTGCTGCTTGGCTATTTCCTTCCCGCCGCGATCACGCCGCTGCTCATGCTGGGCGGCGCCTTTCTCTGCTACGAGGGCGCCGAAAAGGTGCTCGAAGCCGTGATGCCGCATCATGCGCACCACCACGAAACTCAGCTCCAGCCGATCGCGTTGAATGCCCGGTCGATGGAGGACGAGAAGGTCGCGAGCGCCATCAAGACGGATTTCATCCTGTCGGCGGAGATCATGGCGATCACGCTCGCGGCCCTCCCGGCGGGCAGCATCTGGACGCAGGCGCTGGTGCTGGCGCTGGTCGGCCTCTTTATCACCGTTGGGGTCTATGGCGTGGTCGCCCTGATCGTGAAGGCGGACGATGTCGGCGTGGCCCTCGCGCGCCACGACGGCGCCTCTGTCATTGGCGGTGCGATCCGCTGGCTTGGACGCGCGCTCGTCCGCGGCATGCCCACCTTCCTGGCGGTGCTGAGCACCGTCGGCACCGCCGCCATGATCTGGGTCGGCGGCGGCATCATCCTGCACGGCATCGAAAAATACGGCCCGCCCGTGATCGGCCGCACGGTCCATGCCGCAACCGAGGCTGCCGCACACGTCCTTCCATCCGTTGCCGGCATCATCGAATGGTCGGTCGAAGCAGCCATCTCGGGCGCACTTGGACTGCTTGTCGGCGCACTTGCGATTCCGGCCGTTGAATACGGTCTCACACCGGCCTGGAAGCGGCTGAGGCGATCGCAGTCGGCCTGAACATTGCGGTTGCGAATTGCGAATGCGGCTACTCCAGGAACGTCGTCAGTTGCGCGCCCTCATCTGCGACGAACACCGCGATCAACTCCGCCGGCTCCGTCATACTGGCATTGGCCGAGACCAGATGCGTCGAGCCGGGCGGCTCAAAGAAGGACTGGCCGACGCCGAACGTCTCGACCGGGCCGCCGCCGAGCTGAGAACGAATCTCGCCCTTGGTGATGTAGGCCGTGACGGATCCCGAGTGACGGTGCGGCCGCGAAAATCCGCCGGGACCGTACGACACGCGCACGATGGTGACGCGCTTGCCCGGGACGTTCGGAAGCGCATAGGAGCCGATCGGCTCCCCCCT
>NZ_AJQE01000107.1 GCF_000261685.1 Bradyrhizobium genomosp. I (2014)
CGGCGACCCCTCCGCCGCCGTGGCGCAAAGCGGGGCCAGCACGCCTGAGACGGTGTCCATCGTCACCGGCAGCGCCTTGCCGATCGCAAGCGCGCAGGCAAGCCCTGCGACGGCGGCGAGCGCCGTCGAGCGTGACGGCATCGGGCGCGGCACGGCAGGAAGGCTCATTGCTGTCATCGTGATCTCCCCCTGTCGCCATCAGGATGCAGCGGCGGCCGCTGCGACCGGCCGCCTTGCAGGCGTCCAGCGGAACGCTGCACCGAAACGATTCCAGACATTGATCGAGGCGACCGCCGAGGTCAGGTACGTCAGTTCCGTCTCGGAGAATTCGCCGGACGCTTCCGCGTAGACCTCCTCGCTGACCCCGTCGGGCAGACAGGTCAGCGCCTCGGCCCAGGCCAGCGCAGCACGCTCGCGCGGCGAAAAGATCGGCGCCTCGCGCCAGACCGCGACCAGATGGAGCTTGTCGACGGGAACGCCAATCCGTTCCGACAGCAGGACGTGATGCTGCACGCAGAAGGCGCAGCCGTTGATCTGCGACGAGCGCAGCTTGACGAGTTCCAGAAGCTGCTTGTCGAGCCCGGCCTTGGCCGCAAGCTGGCCCAGCGCCAGCACCAGATCATAGGCATCGGGCGCGATCTTCTTGAAATCCTCGTATTCGCTGCGGGCGTGTGACATTGCCGTTCACCTCGTCTTGTTATAAGAGTGCGTATATCGTATAAGAGCTCTTATATGTCACGCAAGATCAATGACGTCACGAGATCGCAATCGGGACGAAGGCCGGTCGAAGACGGCGCCGTGCATGTTCCCGCTCCCGGGGAAGGCAAGCGGGGCGAGCAAGGCTATCTCGGCTATCTGCTGCGACAGGCCCACGCCGCGGTTCGCCTGACGATGGAGCGGACTCTCGCCGATCTCGGCGTGACGCCGCCGCAGTTCGCGGTACTGACCATGCTGAACGCCTATCCGGGCCTGTCGGGCGCCGATGTCGCCCGCCTCACCTTCCTGACGCCACAGACCGTCGGCGTCATCATCCGCAACCTCGAACGCGACGGCGCGATTGCGATGACACCTCATCCGGTCCACGGCCGCATCCAGCAATGGACGCTGACGCCGCGCGGCGCGACGCTGTTGAAGGCGTGCCGGCACCGTGTGCTCGAATTGGAGAAGCGCCTCGCTCGTGATTTGGATTCAAAGGCGGAAACAACCATCCGGCGTTGGCTTGCCGGAATCGCGGCCGACCTGAAGGAGGCTTAGGCCGCCGACATTCGCAGTCGTTGATTGCAGCTTCTGCTGCCGCAGCGCGCCCTACCCGCCTTTCAACGCATTCTTGACCTCGCCATCGGGCCAGGTCTTGTCCGTTGCGATCACCCGCACGCGGCTTTGATCGGCGGTATTCACCAGCACGTGCGAACTCATCCGGTCACCGCTCGGCTCGAGACGCAAATCGGTTTCGGGCTTCCAGCTCAGCGTGGTCGCGAGGTCGCCGGGGAAAATCTGCCATTGCGATCCGTCGTCGAGTTCGACGACATGGCTTTCCGCATGTGCGCGTATCTTCATTCCACCCCGATTCGATCTGCCGATCCTGCGACGAAGGGCCCCGGCATCAAGCCGGGGCCCGGTTCCGTCAGTCATTGTCGTGATGAATGACGGTCTTGCTGCGATTGCCGAATTCATCTTCCTTCTTGATCACCGTGGTACGATCGGCGGGCTCGCGTTCCCTGATGACGGTGGTGTGGTCGCGGTCCCGCTCACGATATTCGTGGGACTGGCCAACCGTCACGCCGGCGCCGACCGGGCCGACATGGACGCCGACTTCATCGGCAAACGCAGGCGCCGCAACGGCGGTGGCAATGGCGGCAGCAAGCAGAAATTTCTTCATCTTCTCCTCCTCATTCTCGTGTGGGGGAATGCAGGACTGCGACAGTTTGTTCCGACAAACGACGCGTGGATCGGGCCTGCAGATGTTCCAGGAACCGACTCACACGGGCCATGTTTCCGGCTAGAATGCGCCCATGAAGCACGCTGATTCCTCGCCCCGTCACACGCGCCGCGCCCTGCTCCAATCGGCGTTCGGTGCAGCCGCCTTGCTCGCCGTCCCGACACGCGCTCTCGCCGCGCCTTCGGGCTTCGACGAATGGCGCGAGAGCTTTCGCGCACGCGCGATGGCGAAGGGTATTTCAGCAGCGACCTGGCAGCGCGCGATGGGACGGGTCGAGCCGGACATGAGCGTGTTCAAGCAGATGCGCAACCAGCCCGAATTCCACGAACAGGTCTGGCAATACATCAATCGCCGCGTCTCGGACTGGCGCATCATCAACGGCAAGATCGCGCTGAAGAACAACGAGGCATTGTTCGCCCGCATCGAGCGCGATTTCGGCGTAGAGCGCGGCACGCTGCTGGCGCTGTGGGGCGTCGAGTCCGCCTATGGCGATCCCTTGGTGCAGCAGAACCACATGAGGCCGGTGTTTCCCTCGCTGGCCGCGCTCGCCTGGAACGAGCCGCGCCGCAAGGCCTATTGGGAGACCGAACTGATCAACGCGCTGCGGATCGTCGACAAGGGCTGGAGCACGCCCGAGCAAATGCGCGGATCCTGGGCCGGCGCGATGGGGCATTCGCAATGGATGCCGGAAGTCTGGCTCAATGTCGGCATCGACTATGACGGCGACGGCAAGGTATCGCCGTTCGGCAAGCCCGATGACGCGCTGGGCTCGACGGCAAAATATCTCGTCAACCGCGGCAAGTGGCATCGCGGCGAGCATTGGGGCTACGAGGTGCGCACGCCCGGCAACATGGGCGGAAGCCGCACCTATGCGGCCTGGCAGGCAGCCGGCGTCACCCGCGCCGACGGCCAGCCGTTTCCGCAGCCAAACGCATCCGCGCAGATGTGGACGCCTGTCGCGGGCGGGCCGACATTCCTGCTGGGACCGAATTTCTATTCGGTGAAGAGCTATAACCCTTCCATGAACTACGCGCTGGCGATCTGCCATCTCGGCGACCGCTGCCTGGGCGCACCACCCTTCATCCAGCCCTTCCCCGGCTCGGAGCGCGCGCTGACGCTCGCCGAGGTGCAGGAGATGCAGACGCGCCTGACCAAGGCCGGCTTCGATACCGGCGGCACCGATGGCCGCGTCGGCAACGACACGATGAAGGCGATCAAGGATTTTCAGCAGCGCGCCGGCATCACGCCGGCGGATGGCTATGGCGGGCTGAAGGTGCTGGCCAAGCTGCGGCAGGGGTCGTAGGTACCGTCATTCCGGGGCTCGCGCAGCGAGAACCCGGAATATCGCGCCACATCTCCGGATTCCGGGTTCGAGGCTCCGCCTCGCCCCGGAATGACACAAGTGGTCAATGCCGATACTGCGGCTCCTCCGCGTCGAGTTGGCGGCGGATGGCGGCAAGATGCAGCCGCGCGGATTCGGAATCGCCCTCGCGCATCTGCCTGTAGGTCGCGGCCGCAATCGCGGGATCGACCGGCAGCACCTTTCGTCCCGTCGACATCGCCAGCACCTGCACCTCGGCGGCGCGTTCGAGGTAATAGAGATCGTCCCAGGCTTCCGCAATGGTCGGCGCCAGCACCATCACGCCGTGATGCTTCATGAAGACGATGTCGGCATCGCCGACGGCGGAGGCGATCCGCGCGCCCTCGCGGCTGTCGAGCGCGAGGCCGTTGTAGTCGCGATCCACGGCGGTGCGGCCATAGAATTTCAGCGCGGTCTGGCCGGCCCAGATCAGGGGATCGCCCTCGGTCATCGACAGCGCCGTGGCGTAGGGCATGTGGGTGTGGAAGGCGACCTTGGCACGCGGCAGGCGCTTGTGCATCTCGGCATGGATGTAGAAGGCGGTCGCCTCAGGCACGCCCTCGCCGTCGAGCACGTTGCCGTGGAAGTCGCAGATCAGGAGCTTGGACGCAGTCAGCTCGCGGAAGGCGTAACCATAGGGATTGACGAGGAACAGATCATCATGGCCGGGCACGACGGCCGAGAAGTGGTTGCAGATGCCTTCCTCGAAGCCGTTGCGCGCCGCCACGCGGAAGCATGCGGCGAGATCCTCGCGCGCGGTGCGGATCGCGTCGGTCGCGAGGTCCGGCCGGTTGGAGCGGAATGGAGCGGGCGCGGGTGAGGAAGCGTGAAGGCTGTGCGCCATGGCAAAGGACACCTCTGTCGGTCGGGAGCTGTCTCGCGTTGTACAGGGACTGCGCCTGCGCGTCAGCCCCTGCGACCGCCACCCTGCCCTGCACCGCTCAGGCCCGCCGCGGCACGCCGCCCGCGTTCATGCCGCCGTCGATGACGAGCTCGCTGCCGGTGACATAGCGCGAGGCATCGGAGGCGAGATACAGCACGCCGGAGGCGATCTCCGCGGCCTGGCCGGCACGGCCAAGCGGCGTGATGACACGGGCGCGCTCCTCCGGATCGATCGGGGCGTTCTGACCGGCGTCGGTTGCCCCCGTCGGGATCTTGCCCCAGATCGGGGTATCGATGATGCCCGGGTGAACCGAGTTGACGCGGATGCCGTCGCCCGCCGCCGCACACTCCATCGCGATCGATTTGGCGAACAGCCGCACGCCGCCCTTGGTCGCCGAATAGGCCGACAACCCGGGCGAGCCGCGCAGGCCCGCCAGCGAGGACATCATGACAATCGAGCCGCCGCCGGTCTTGCGCATCAAGGGCAGGCAATGCTTCACCGAGAGAAACACGCCGTCGAGATTGATCGCATTCTGCTTGCGCCAGTCAGCGAGCGTCATGTCGACGATTGAGGGCACGGCGATGCCGATGCCGGCGTTTGAGACCATGATATCGAGCCGGCCGTAGCGCTTCGCGATGTCGGCTGCAATCTCCACCCAGCGCTCCTCGCTGGTGACGTCCTGCTCCAGGAAGATCGCCTTGCCGCCGGCCTTGGTGACGCGCCCGGCGAGCTCCGGGCCGCGCAGCTCGTCGATATCGGTGATGACGACCGAGGCGCCTTCGCGCGCGAACAGCTCGACGATGGCTTCGCCGATGCCGGACGCGCCGCCTGTGACCAGCGCGACCTTGCCCTCAACCTGCCCTGCCATGTTCACTCCCTTTCTTTTTTGTTGTTTGCGGCTATTTATCTTTTGCGCATGATCTTTTCGGAAAACCGCTTCGCACTTTGCGCTAGCGCGGCCCTTCGGGTCCGGATCATGCGCTATCTAATCACGGATGGCCCCTGGTCCGGTAGCGCGACGTCGACGACGCGAAACTGCACGCGCTCGGCGCCCTGGTAGCGATCGACCGAGAGCGAGCCCGCCACATGCAACTGCTGGCCGCGATTGGCGAGCAGCGCGTTACCGAGCTTCTGGCCGACCGAACGGAACGCGATGCCGTTGACGATGGCGCCGTCGCCCGACTTGAAGCGCAGGCGCAGATGCGCCTGACCGACTTCGTCGGCAAACACGAGCTGGTGCGCCGGCAGTGCCAGCATGGGCTCCGGATTGCCGCTGCCGAAGGGACCGGCGCGGTTGAGCGTCGTCGCAAGCTCCGGCGTCACCGCACGTGCGGAGACCGCGCCGTCGATATAGAGCTCGTTGACGTGGCGCGCCTCCGCGACGTCGCGTGCCAGCGCATTTTCGAGATAGGCGCGGAATTCGGCGAGCTTCTCTTTCCGCAGCGTGACGCCGGCGGCCATCGCGTGGCCGCCGCCCTTGAGCAGGATGCCGTCGGCGACCGCCTGCCGCACGGCCTTGCCGAGATCGACGCCGGCGATCGATCGGCCCGAGCCGGTGCCGATGCCGCCGGGCTCGAGCGCAATGGCAAAGGCAGGCCGCGAGAACTTCTCCTTCAGGCGGGAGGCGACGAGGCCGACCACGCCGGGATGCCAGCCTTCCGAGGCCGTGACGATCACGGCGAGCTTGTCCTCCAGCCCGATCGAGGCCAGTGCCTCGGCTTCAGCCTGGGCTTCGGCCGCCTGCTCGATGACACGGCGTTCGCTGTTGAGGCGGTCGAGCTCCGCGGCGATCCGCGCCGCCTCGACGCTGTCGCCTTCGAGCAGCAGCCGCACGCCGAGATCGGCGCGGCCGATGCGGCCGCCGGCATTGACGCGCGGTCCCAGCATGAAGCCCAGATGCCAGGCCTCCGGCGGGCCGTTGAGCCGCGCGACGTCCATCAGCGCGGTGTGACCGACATGGTCGCGCCGCCGCATCGCGATCAGGCCCTTGGCCACGAAGGCGCGGTTGAGCCCGATCAGCGGCGCCACATCGGCGACCGTGCCGAGCGCGACGTGATGCAGCATGCCGAGCAGATCGGGCTCCGGCATCTCTGCGCTCCAGAAGCCGCGCTGGCGCAGCTCGCGGTTGACGGCGACCAGCGTCACGAGCACGAGGCCGACGGCGGCGAGATGGCCGAGGCCGGAGAGATCGTCGAGCCGGTTCGGATTGACCAGTGCGTCAACCTCCGGCAGCACATCGCCGGCCTGATGATGATCGATCACGACAACGGACATGCCGAGGCGTTTGGCCTCGGCGAGCGGCTCGATGCTGGTGGTGCCGCAATCGACGGTGACGAGCAGCGTCGCGCCCTTTGCCGCCAGCCCACGAACGGCCTCGACGTTGGGGCCGTAGCCTTCGAATATCCGGTCGGGAATGTGGATCAGCGGATCGAGTCCGCAATGACGCAGGTGCCAGGCGAGCAGCGCCGCCGAGGTCGCGCCGTCGACGTCGTAATCGCCGAAGATCGCGACCTTCTCGCCCCTCGCCGCCGCATCGGCGATCCGCTTGGCCGCGGCTTCCATCTCCGTCACGGTGAACGGATCCGGCAGCAGCTTTCGGATGGTCGGATCGAGAAAGTCGGGTACAGCGTCGATATCGACCCCGCGGCCGGCCAGCACCCGCGCCAGCAGTTCCGGCAATTGGTACCGCTGCACGATGGCGAGCGCCTGCGCCGCCCCGCGCCCGTCCAGACGGTCGCGCCAGAGCTTGTCGGTCAGCGAGCGCGCCACACCCAGGAAAGCCTGGGGCGCTTCGACGGGCAAGGCGGAGGCGGGCGGCGTCATGACGGGAGGGAGGTTGCGGGGAACTCGAAGGTCCAGGCGATCACGCGGACGCAAGGTCACTGGCTTCTGGGATTGGTCGGCAATCGGCCCGGATTTGCAACGCCCCAGCCGCACAAAGCGGTGGATGAGCCGTCCTCACCGCGCGGAGTGACTATCATTTAGGCATTCGGCCGAACAGCAAATTAAGCAGGCGTTAGGCGGAATCCTCGAAAAAGAATCGTATTCGATCTGTAAGTCGTTGTACTCCGTTCATTGCAGATCAGGCCTCATTGCCAAGGGAAGCTCCCCGATGTCTGCTGCGCTGGGTCTGAAGGCCAAGCCGATTGCCGCCGAACCCGCTGACGATGATTCCGATATCTCCGCACTGATCAATCGCCTCACGGCGGAGGTCAACCAGATCGCGATCGACAAGACCAAGTCGATCCAGCAGATCACCAACCAGATGAAGATGCTGGCGCTGAACGCGCTGATCGAAAGCTCGCGCGCCGGCGCGCAAGGCGCGGGCTTCGCGGTGGTGGCGCAGGAGGTGCGCGGCGTCGGCCAGCAGGTCGAGACGATCGCGCGCGAGCTCGAAACCCAATTGACGAAACGCACGGGCGATCTCGTCGCCTCGATCGAGCGCATGAGCCAGCGCTCCCGCGGCGAGCGGATGGTCGACCTGTCGCTCAACGCCATCGAGCTGATCGATCGCAATCTCTATGAACGCACCTGCGACGTGCGCTGGTGGGCGACCGATTCCGCCGTGGTCGATTGCGCGGCCTCACCGGGCGCTGCGACCGTCTCCCATGCCGCGCAGCGGCTGGGCGTGATCCTCGGAGCCTACACCGTCTATCTCGACCTCTGGCTCTGCGACCTCGACGGCAACGTCATCGCCAACGGCCGGGCCGACCGCTTTCGCGTCGTCGGCCAGAACGTCGCCCACACCAAATGGTTTCGCGAGGCGCGGTCGTTGCGCTCCGGCGACGACTATGTCGCCGGCGACGTCGAGAACCAGCCGCTGCTCGGCAACGCGCAGGTCGCGACCTATTGCGCGAGCGTCCGCACCGGCGGCCAGACCAACGGCGCGCCGATCGGCGTGCTCGCCATCCATTTCGACTGGGAGCCGCAGGCCCGCGCCATCGTCCAGGGCGTGCGCGTCGGCGACAGCGACAAGGCCCGCGTGCTGCTGGTCGACTCGAATTTTCGCGTGATCGCGGCCTCCGACGGTCAAGGCATCCTCAGCGAGCGCATCTCGCTCTCGCTGGACGGCCAGCGTTCCGGCTTCTATCAGGATCGCTCCGGAATGGTCGCCTTCCACGCGACGCCCGGTTACGAGACCTATCGGGGCCTCGGCTGGTACGGCGTGATCGTCTGCGGGGCGTAGGGCTGCAAGCCTGCCCGATCAAGAAACGCGAAAACAACCCCATGCACAGTAGGCAGAGGGTTGTTTTCGCTCGAGTTTTTCCTTCGCCGAACATTTTTGACACGTCAGGCAAAACAGGAGCATTGTGCGATCGTCGCCCAGCCCGAGACGGTCGCGCCGGAGCGGCTTCACTTCAGACCTCCTCTTCACTTCAGACACCACGCTGCAGCAGCACGACGGCATCGGCCTCTTGCCGAGACGAGACCAAGCGGCCTCGCCTTGCGGATCACATGTGATCGCATCGGCTCCTCCAACGCTCTCGCGATAGCCCAATGTTCGCACCATGGAATACGCGCAGCGTCAGGCCGCTGAGGCGATTGCAATCCCACGTCGCATGACCACAGACCACAATCACGACACAATCGCTGATTGTTTTCGATCAGCCGCCGATCACTCCCAAACCAATTCCACTTGCGAGCTTGTCTGAACCGGCGCAGCATCTTGGTGCCGGCCTCGGGCCGAACATCACGCGCGAAACATCGTGCGGATCAAATCAGAAAATGGAGGAAACGAATGACACTCGATGTCTCACGTCGGTCCCTGCTCACGCTCGGTGCCGGCCTTGGCGTCGGTCTTGGCGCCAGCGCGCTCCTTGGCGGCAGTGCGATGGCACGCGCACCCAAGCTCGGCACCCAGACTCCCTACTGGCACCGCTTCGTTCTCGGTGATGCCGAGGTAACAGTCGTGTCCGACGGACCGCTCCCGCTCGGCGATCCCTCCGGCACGTTCACCGGCGTTCCCAAGGAAGACGTCAAGAAGATGCTGGCCGACAATTTCCTGTCGCCCGAAAATGTCGTGCTCGAGCAGAACTCGCCGATCGTGAACACCGGCGACAAGCTGATCCTGTTCGACACCGGCATGGGCTCATCCAAGATGTTTGGCCCCACCACCGGCCGGCAGCAGAAGAGCATGATGGAGGCCGGCATCAAGCCGGAGGACATCGATGCCGTGGTCTGCTCGCACGCGCATATCGACCATATCGGCGGCATCGTGGACGCCAACAACAAGCCGCTCTTCCCGAACGCGCAGATCTACATCTCGCAGACCGATTTCGACTTCTGGACCGACGAAGGCAAGCTGGGCAGCCCCGCCAAGGACTTCGTCCTGCACGCCCGCAAGAACCTGCTGCCGGTCCGCGACCGCATCAAGTTCTTCAAGGACGGCGAGGAATTCCTGCCCGGCGTGCAGGCGATCGCAGCGCCCGGTCACACCGTCGGCCACACCATCTTCATGGTCTCCTCGGCCGGCAAGTCGTTCGCCTTCCTCGGCGACCTCTCGCACCATTCGGTGCTGCTGCTGGAGCGGCCGCGCATGGAATTCTCCTACGACACCGACCCGAAACAGGCCGCCGATTCGCGGGTCAAGCTGCTCACCATGCTCGCGGCCAGCAAGACGGCCGTGATGTCCTACCACTTCGCCTGGCCCGGCTACGGTCATGTCGCCAAGGCCGGCGAGGGATTCCACTATTATCCCGAGCCGATGCAGATGACGCTGTAGCCAATGACAGCAAGCCCGGGCCGCCCATGTTCGGCCCGGGCGCACGGCAGAGGGGAATGATCCCTGACCAATTCCTGCCGCCCAGCATCTCTGGAGCATTTTTTGGCAAGCCAGGCCCGTTCCAGGCAAGAGCCCGCCTCATTGCTCGGGTAGAACTCTGCCCCGCATCATCATCATCGACGCGAGCACGTAGGCTCCTTGCCCGCTCGCATTCGAAAATGCTCGGGAGACAGGCCATGAAGATCGTCGTGATCGGCGGCAGCGGGTTGATCGGATCCAAGCTCGTGGCGAGGCTGACGCAGCAGGGACATGATGCCGTGGCGGCTTCGCCGCGGACGGGCGTGAACGCGGTCACCGGCGAAGGCCTCGCGGCCGCGCTGGCCGGCGCGGATGTCGTGGTGGACGTCGCCAACGCGCCGTCCTGGGAGCCGGCCGCCGTGCTCAACTTCTTCCAGCAGTCGAGCCAGAACCTTGCGACGACGGAGGCCGCAGCAGGCGTCAAGCATCACGTCGCGCTGTCGATCGTCGGGACGGACCGCTCACCCGACATCGCCTATTTCCGGGCCAAGCTCGCGCAGGAGCGCATCGTCAAAGCTTCTTCAGTCCCCTACTCGATCGTTCGTGCCACGCAGTTCTTCGAATTCATCGGCGCCATTGCCGAGACGGGTGCCGCGGAGGGGCGGATCGTCGTGCCGTCGGCGGCGTTCCAGCCGATCGCATCCGACGACGTGGTCGCTTGCCTCGCGGAGGTCGCAACCGGACGCCCGCTCAACGGCACGATCGATATCGCCGGACCTGAAAAGGCGCCCTTCAACGAGTTCGTCGCGCGGCGCCTGAAGGCGGCCGGCGACAGCCGCCCGGTGGTGGGTGACGCCAAGGCCGGATATTACGGCTCCCCCATCGAAGACACCTCGCTGGTCCCGCTCGGCGAAGCCAGACTCGGGACAACGCCGCTCGCGGCATGGCTGGCGACGGCCTGAGCATTCGCGACTCCAGCGTCACTGCAACGACGGCAATGAAGGACATCCCATGCGCAGACTGTTGATCGCGACGGCGGCGTCCGCCGTAGTTTGTCTGGCGGCTCATGCCGCCGGGGCGCAGCCCGCAGCCAAGTCGGCCAAGGTGAGCGTGGTGTTCGACCACGCACTGCCAAATGTTCCGGGCAAGAGCATGAAGGGTGTGCTCGTCGAGTATGGTCCCGGCGGCTTCTCGCCGGCCCACATCCACGCGCGCTCCGCGTTCATCTACGCCACGGTGCTGGAGGGCGCGATCCGAAGCCAGGTCAATGACGAGCCCGCCAAGGTCTACCAAAAGGGCGAGAACTTCTTCGAGAAGCCCGGCGATCGCCACGCCATCAGCTCCAACGCCAGCGACACCGAACCGGCGAAGCTGCTTGCGGTGTTCGTTGTGGACACGGCCGATACCGAGCTGACGACACCGATCACGAAGTGACGGCGGCTGTCGGCCGCCAGACCTGTGCTGGTGCGATTTCGCATTCGCCCGATTATCCTTGCCGTCCTCTGTCGGCTGAATTGATGGCGCGTTAGACGTGAAGCTCTCCTGCTTCACGTTCCACGAGCAACGCAGCTCGCCTCAAGCTAACGGAGACCATCATGACCAAACCCGGCATCGTTTTCGCACACGGCCTCTGGGCTGACGGATCGTGCTTCGGCAAGCTGATCCCGACGCTGCAGGCCGAAGGACATGAGGTCATGGCGAGCCAGCACGGCCTCGATTCTCTCGCAACCGACGTCGCCGCCGTGACGGCATGTCTTGGCCGCGTTCCCGGGCCAGTGGTCCTCGTCGGTCACTCCTACGGCGGCACGCTGATCACCCACGCCGGAACCGATCCGCGGGTCGCCGCGCTGGTCTACATCGCAGCGCTCGCGCCCGATGCCGACGAAACCTCCCAGAGCCAGCTCGCCAAGTTTCCGACGACAGAGGTGTTCAGCCATCTCGACGCGCCGCAGGGGCGCATCTGGCTGAAGCCAAGCGGCGTCAAGCATTTTGCCGGAGACCTGCCCGAGGCCGAGCAGAAGCTGGTCTATGCGACGCAGGGCGCGCCGGTGGCAGACCTTTTCGACCAGAAGGTCGATGGCACGGCGTGGAGATCCAAGCCGAGCTGGTATGTCCTCGCGACCCGGGACCAGACGGTTCACCCGGACCTGCAGCGTGCTGTCTCGACGCGCATGAACGCCACCGTGACCGAAGTCACCTCGTCCCACGTTCCCATGCTGTCGAAGCCGGATGTGGTCCTTGACGTGATCCGCAAGGCCGCGAGCGCGGTCTCCAGGAGCTGACACCGGCGCCGCCGCCGGCCCGATGGCGGACGCCGTCGCAGCTTCCAGGATCAGGCCGGGCGATGCATGTCGCCGGCCTGTGATCTACTCCGCGGGTCGCCGGCGCCGCCGGGATGTCGAAGAAGACGCTCTATAAGCTGTTCGAGAGCAAGACCGAGCTGTTCCGCGCCATGCTGTTGCGCAGCCTGCCGCCGGTGCATTTCGCGGACGCGCCGATCGAGGGGCCACCATCGGCCCGGCTGCGACACGCCCTTCGGAAGATTGCGGACGTGGCGCTGGCCCCCGGCGAGATCGCACTGCATCGCCTGATCATCGGCGAGCGCCAGGCCTCACCGGGCCTTGGCCGCATGTTCGCGGAGGTCATTCTGGAGAATGGCACGGACGACATCGCCGACATGCTGAAGGCCGTTCGTCTCGAGCCGCGCCTCGAAGGCCTGCCGCCGCGCTCCGTCGCCGAGATGCTGCTCGGCATGGTGTTCAGCCACGATCATTTCAGGCTGCTGACCGACGACAGCTTCCGGCCCAACCGGCGTGCGCTGGACAAGCGGATCGACCTTGCGATTGCGATGTTCTGCGCGCCTGAGGCGCAGGAGCCGCAGGCAGCCGTGTGATCGCGCGTTTAGGACCGCTCAGCAGCCGAGCCTGTCGGCGATCCCGCCGAAATCCTTCGCGACGATATCCCAATTGCCGGTCGCCTCGAAGTCCACCTTCTGCAACGGCCCGTATTCCGTCGGCCGCGCCACGAAGGCGGTCTTCAGCCCGTTCTTCTGCGCCGCCGCGAGATCGCCGTTGTGGGCGGCGACCATCATCACCTCTTCCGGCTTGAGGCAGAGCAGGCGCGCGGCGCCGAGATAGGTTTCCGGATCCGGCTTGTAGTGCTCGAACAGCTCGGCCGACATGACGAGATCCCACGGCAAGCCGGCGAACTTCGCCATGTTGGTGAGGAGCGCGACGTTGCCGTTCGAGAGCGGCGCGATCACGAATTTCGTCTTGAGCCGCGTCAGGCCCGCGACGCTGTCGGGCCAGGGATGGAGGCGGTGCCAGCCCTTGGTGAGGTAATCGAGATCGGCGTCCGTGAGGCCCTTGACCGCGAACTTGTCGACCAGCTTCTCCAGCGAGCGGCGGTGCAGGTCATCGAGCATGACATAGCCACGCTCGGGATGCTTGCGCACGTCATCCATGGAGGCGACGTACATGCCGCGCCAGCCGTCGACGAGCGCGGTCCAATCAGCGCTGACGCCGCGCTGCTTGCCCCACCACATGAAGTCGGTGATGAGGCTGGTGCGCCAATCCACGACGGTGCCGAACACGTCGAACACGAGGGCCTTGACGGCGGAGAGATCGGACATGCGCTTCCTCTTGTTCTTGTCGTGGTCATTCCGGGGCGCGCAGAGCGCCATCCCGGAATCTCGCGCTACAATCTCTGGCTTCCGGGTTCTCAGGGCCGCGCTTCGCGCGGTCCCATCGCCCCCGGAATGACCGAGGACATCAATCCAAATGGAACTTCGCCAGCTCGCGGTGCTCGGCCTTGATGTAGCGCACGGTGCCGGTGACGGAGCGCATCACCACCGTCTCGGTCTCGATCACGCCGTCCTTGCGGAACTTGACGCCTGACAGCAGCGAGCCCGTGGTGACGCCGGTGGCGGCGAACAGGCAGTCGCCGCGCGCCATATCCTCGATGCCGTAGATCATCTTGGGATCGTTGACGCCCATCTTGGCGGCGCGCTCGCGCTTCTCCTCGGAGTCGAGGATCAGGCGGCACTGCATCTGGCCGCCGATGCAGCGCAGCGCCACGGCCGCGAGCACGCCTTCCGGCGCACCACCGGTGCCGAGATACATGTCGACGCCGGTGTTATCAGGGTCGGCGCAATGGATCACGCCGGCGACGTCGCCATCGGTAATCAGGCGCACGGCGGCGCCGGTCGAGCGCACGCTCGCGATGATGTCGGCGTGACGCGGACGGTCGAGCACGAGAACGGTGATGCCTTCCGGCTTGACGCCCTTGGCCTTGGCGAGGCGGCGGACGTTGTCGGCAGGACTCGCATCGAGATCGACGACGCCCTTGTCGTAACCGGGGCCGATCGCGAGCTTCTGCATGTAGACGTCGGGGGCATGCAGCAGCGTGCCGCCGTCGGCCATCGCCATGGTGGCGATCGCGCCCGGCATGTTCTTGGCGCAGAGCGTGGTGCCTTCGAGTGGGTCGACCGCGATATCGACCTGGGGACCGGCATTCATCCCGACCTTCTCGCCGATGAAGAGCATCGGCGCCTCGTCGCGCTCGCCTTCGCCGATCACGATGGTGCCTTCGATCGGCAGCTTGTTCAGCTCGCGGCGCATGGCGTCTACGGCGGCCTGATCAGCCTGCTTCTCGTTGCCGTGCCCGCGCAGTCGCGCCGACGACACCGCCGCCCGCTCCGTCACCCGCACGATCTCCAGCGTGAGAATGCGCTCGAGCAACGCTTGCGGCGGGACTGAAATATGGGTCGACATCGGCTCACTCCTTCAAACAGGTTCGGGACAGAAGTCTCTGCCCGCATCAACTCGCAACGCCCCCGGTTCGTTCGTCCGAACCGCCTCAGTTCTTCTCGATCCGGATCACCTGCGGCCGTCCGCTGATCACCTTATCCTTTTGCACGGCGGCAAGCGCGCGACGCACTGCGTCCTCGTGCGTGGCGTAGGTGATCAGGATGACCGGCACGGGGACCGCCTTGCCGCTATCGGACGCAACGCCGCCATTGGGATGACGCTGCACGATCGACTCGATCGAAATCTTCTGCTCGGCAAGCCGGGTCGCGATCGCGGCCGCAGTGCCGGGGAAATCGCGCGCCAGCAGGCGGATGTAATAACCGCCCTCGTGCCGCTCCATCGGCGCCTTCCTGGTGTCGCGCAGCTGCGCGATCGGCCGGCCGAAAGGATTGGCGCGGATGCCGCGCGCGACGTCGGCGACGTCGGCGACGACGGCGGACGCCGTCGCGGCACCGCCTGCACCGGGGCCGACCAGCGTGATCGGCGGAATGCCCTCGCCGTCGATCGTGACCGCGTTGGTGACACCCATCACCTGCGCGATCGAGGAGGATTTGGGAACCATGGTCGGATGCACGCGCTGCTCGATGCCCTTGGCGGTGCGAACCGCGACGCCGAGCAGCTTGACGCGGTAACCGAGATCGGCGGCGGCGCGAAGATCTTCGGGCGCGATGGATGAGATACCTTCGACATACACCGCGCTTTGAGCAACTTTCGTGCCGAAGGCGAGGCTGGCGAGAATGGCGAGTTTCTGCGCGGTGTCGTGGCCGTCGACGTCGAAGGACGGATCGGCCTCGGCATAGCCGAGCCGCTGCGCGTCCTTCAGGCATTCGGCGAAGGACAGGCCCTCCTGCTCCATCCTCGTCAGGATGTAATTGCAGGTGCCGTTGAGGATGCCGTAGACGCGGTTGATCCCGGTTCCGGCGAGACCCTCGCGCAACGTCTTGATGACCGGGATCGCGGCGCCCACCGCTGCCTCGAAATTCAGCGCGCCGCCGTGCTTTTCAGCCGCCTTGGCGAGCTTGAGGCCGTGCCTGGCCAGCAGCGCCTTGTTGGCGGTGACGACCGACTTGCCGGCGTTCAGCGCGGCTTCCACCGCCGACAGCGCCGGGTCGCCCGCGCCGCCCATCAGCTCGACGAAGCAGTCGACCTCGGGATGGGTGGCGAGGGCAAGTGGATCCTTCGCCCATTCGACGCCGCGCAGATCGATGCCGCGCTTCTTCGCCTTCGAGCGCGCGGTGACGGCGACGACGCGAATGCCGCGGCCACTGCGGCCCGCGAGCACGCGCGCCTGCGTTTCGATCAAACGGATAACTTCGGCGCCCACGGTGCCGAGCCCCGCTATACCCACTTTCAGGGGTGCAACCATGATGTCTTAGAAAACCTGCCGAAGAGAACTCAACGCCGATTGGCGAGCGGAACGACGTTGTGCAACGTTTCGATGCCGCTTTCAAGGAAGCGGCGCACGCCGCGCGCGGCCTGCCTGATCCGTTGCTCGTTTTCCACCATGGCGATGCGGACATATCCTTCACCATGCTCGCCGAAGCCGACGCCGGGCGAGACCGCAACGCCGGATTTCTCCACCATCAGGGTCGCGAACTGCATGCTGCCGACGCTGCGGAAGGCTTCCGGCAGCGGCACCCAGGCGAACATCGAGGCCTCCGGCGGCGGAATCTCCCAGCCGGCGCGCCCGAACGATTCCACCAGCGCGTCGCGGCGCTTGCGGTAGGTGTCGCGCATCTCCTTGATGCAATCGTCCGGACCGTTCAGCGCGGCGGTCGCCGCGACCTGGACCGGCGTGAACGCGCCGTAGTCGAGGTAGGATTTGACGCGGGCGAGCGCCGCGATCACGCGCTCATTGCCGACCGCAAACCCCATGCGCCAACCGGCCATCGAGTAGGTCTTCGACATCGAGGTGAATTCGACGGTGACATCCATCGCGCCGGGCACCTCGAGCACCGAGGGCGGCGGGTTGTTCTCGTCGAAATAGACCTCGGCATAAGCGAGATCGGACAGGATCAGGATCTCATGCTTCTTCGCAAAGGCGACGAGATCCTTGTAGAAATCGAGGCTCGCGACATAGGCGGTCGGGTTCGAGGGATAGCAGACGACAAGCGCCAGGGGCTTGGGGATCGAATGCACGATCGCCCGCTCCACAGCCTCGAAGAATTGCGGCGTCGGCTCGGAGGGCACCGAGCGGATCACGCCGCCCGCCATCAAAAAGCCGAAGGCGTGAATCGGATAGCTCGGGTTCGGACAGAGGATCACGTCGCCAGGCGCGGTGATCGCCTGCGCCACATTGGCGAAGCCTTCCTTCGAGCCCAGCGTCGCCACGACCTGGGTGTCAGGGTTCAGCTTCACGCCGAAGCGGCGGGCGTAATAGGCGGCCTGGGCCCTGCGCAGTCCGGGGATGCCGCGGGAGGCCGAGTAGCGGTCGGTGCGCGGCTTACCCAGCGTCTCCTTCAGCTTCTCCAGCACATGCGGCGGTGCCGGCAGGTCGGGATTACCCATGCCGAGGTCGATGATGTCGGCACCGGCATTCCGCGCGGCCGCCTTGGCCCGGTTGACCTGTTCGAACACATAAGGCGGCAGGCGACGGATGCGGTAAAACTCTTCCATGGCTCTCCAGGGCTCCGGGCAACCGGTCAGGACAGAATCGACAGGCCACGAGGGCCGTTCGACAAGGCGCTCATTGCCATCGCGAAAATCACTCACAATCAAATACTTAGAGCAATCATCGACGACGGAGACTGAAGTCGTTCGTTCTGACTCTTGGCTGAACCGAAGTCTTTTAGCACGGCAAGGCGGAGGCGCCAGCGATTACCTTGCAGCGCCTCATTTGGCGTCCTTGGCAGCCACCGCCTGGCGATCGCGCGCCGCGGCGAGCTCGGCCTCGATTTTGGCGCGCTGCTCCGGCGGGATCACCGCCTGATCGCGATCCGGAGGCAGGTCATGCACCGGCAGATAGCTGCCGGGCTCCCTGGCAGACGCCTGCGCATCCGCGGGTGTCAGATCCGCGAGCTGGCTCGAGCAGCCGCCCAGAGCGAGCGCCGCGATCAGCAGCGCCCCGCAAATCGGCAGCGTCTTTTGCAGGTCCCACAACGCCAACACTTGGGAAATCCCCTACTCGTCCCAAAGCACGGCCCCGGGCAACCTTACCCAAGACCGCGCCCCAGCTCAAACCATTGCTGCCCAAATGGCGAGAGCGAGAAAACAGCCACTCCCCACCAAGCCGAGCGGTGCGGCCCGATTGTGACGGAACCAAGAAGATTTGTCGCAGTGCAACACATCTTCGAGAGTGTTTAACGTCAAACATGCGAGCTTCGCGGTGACGAATACGGAATGAATCGTTACTGTTCAGCTCATGAGCATGGCCACGACCGACACGCCGAAACCTGGGACGAAGTTCGACGCGGAAGCCTTCGCGATGAATGTCGCGCGGGCGATGGAGAGCGGCGGCAAGGCGCTCGCCGCCTACCTCAAGCCGCGCGAGAGCGGCGAGGTGCAGGATCGCCCGCCGGCCGAGCTTGCCGAGGTCGTCAAGACCTTCACGTCGGTCGCCGAATATTGGCTGTCGGATACATCCCGCTCCTCCGATCTCCAGACCAAGCTCGCGAAGGACTATCTCGACCTCTGGGGCTCGGCGGTGCGCCGCATGGCCGGTCAGGACGCCCAGCCCGCGATTGCGCCCTCGCCGCGCGACAAGCGCTTTGCCGATCCGGAATGGAAGTCCAACCAGTTCTTCGACTTCGTCATGCAGCTCTATCTGCTCACGACCAAATGGGCGCAGGAGCTGGTGCGGGATGCCGAAGGGCTCGATCCGCAGACCCGCCGCAAGGCGGAGTTCTATGTCCAGCAGGTCATCAACGCACTATCGCCCTCCAACTTCGTGCTGACCAATCCGGAGGTGCTGCGCGAGACGGTGGCGAGCAGCGGCGAGAATCTCGCGCGTGGCCTGAGGATGCTGGCCGAGGACATCGCGGCGGGCAAGGGCATGCTGAAGATCCGCCAGTCCGATCCGGACAATCTCGTCGTCGGCGTCAACATGGCGACGACGCCGGGCAAGGTGATCTACCAGAACGAGATGATGCAGCTGATCCAGTACGCTCCGACCACGGAGACCGTGCTGCGCACCCCGCTCCTGATCGTGCCGCCATGGATCAACAAGTTCTACATCCTCGATCTGAAGCCGGAGAAATCCTACATCAAGTGGTGCGTCGACCAGGGCATCACCGTGTTCGTGATCTCATGGGTCAATCCCGACAAGCGGCTCGGCAACAAGAGCTGGGAAGACTACATGAAGGAGGGCCCGCTCACGGCGATGGACGTGATCGAGAAGGTCACCGGCGAGATGAAGGTGCACACCGCCGGCTATTGCGTCGGCGGCACCATGCTGGCGACCACGCTGGCCTGGCTCGCCGAGAAGCGCCGCCAGCGCGTGTCGTCCGCGACGTTCTTCGCCGCCCAGATCGACTTCACCCATGCCGGCGACCTCCTCGTGTTCGTCGACGAGGAGCAGATCGCAGCGCTCGAGCAGGACATGAAGGCCGCCGGCGTACTCGAAGGCTCGAAGATGGCGATGGCCTTCAACATGCTGCGCTCGAATGACCTGATCTGGTCCTACGTCGTCAGCAACTATCTGAAGGGCCAGCAGCCGAGCGCGTTCGACCTGTTGCACTGGAACTCCGACGCGACACGGATGACCCAGGCGAACCATTCCTACTATTTGCGCAACTGCTATCTGGAGAACCGCCTGTCGACCGGCACGATGGTGCTGGACAACACCCTGCTCGATCTGTCCAAGGTGAAGGTGCCCGTCTACAATCTTGCCACCCGCGAAGACCACATCGCGCCCGCTGAATCAGTGCTGTACGGCTCACAGTTCTTCGGCGGTCCGGTGAAGTACGTCCTGTCCGGCTCGGGCCACATCGCAGGCGTGGTCAATCCGCCCGCCTCGAACAAGTACCAGTACTGGACCAACGACAACATCAAGGACGTCAATATCGCGCAGTGGATGAAGGGCGCCGTGGAGCACAAGGGCTCATGGTGGCTGGACTGGCGCCAATGGCTGGGCGGGCTCGATCCCGAGGAAGTACCGGCTCGCGCGGTCGGCAGCGAAGCATTCCCACCGATCGAGGACGCGCCCGGCAGCTATGTCAGGGTTCGCGCATAGCGGAATCTCCCGCGCTTGTGTAAGCTCGCCTGCAGCACCGCGGCGACAGAGGGGATCGGACTATGACGCGCGAATTGTTCTGGCTGACACTGACGGTGATCCTGACCGGGATTCTCTGGATTCCCTACATCATCAATCGCTGCCAGGTTCGCGGGCTCAGCGGTGCCATGGCCAACCCGTCGCGCGGCGACAAGCCGCAGGCGGAGTGGGCGAACCGGTTGATGTTCGCGCATGACAACGCGGTCGAGAACCTCGTGATCTTCGCGCCGCTGGTGCTGATCCTGAACGCGATCGACTATTCCACGAAATGGACCGTGCTCGCCTGCGCCGTCTATTTCTGGTCGCGCGTCGCGCATCTCATCGTCTACGCGATGGGAATCCCGGTGTTCCGCACGCTGGCCTTCACCGTCGGCTTCCTCGCGCAGGCCGTGCTGGCGCTGGCGATCTTCAAGGTGGTTTGAGCGCACGCGTACCTTGGTAACGTCATTCCGGGGCGGTGCGTAGCACCGAACCCGGAATCTCGAGATTCCGGGTTCGCCCTTTGGGCGCCCCGGAACGACCGAGCAAGCTCTCCTACTCCTCCGGCAGGCCCAGCATCAGCCGCATGTTCTGCACGGCTGCGCCGGATGCGCCCTTGCCGAGATTGTCGAGCCGGGCGACCAGCACGGCCTGATGATACCTGTCGCTGGCGAAGACGTAGAGCTCGAGCATGTTGGTCTCGTTCAGCGCCTCCGGTTCGAGCCGGCCGCCCCTGGTCGCCTCGTTCTGGAGCGGCATCACCTTGACGTATTTCGAACCGGCATAACGCTTTGCCATCGCCGCTTGCAGGTCGGCACCGCCGGGCTTGCCCGGCAGCGTGTCGAGCTGCAGCGGCACCGAGACCAGCATGCCCTGCCGGTAGTTGCCGACCGAGGGAATGAAGATCGGCCGCCGCGTCAGGTTGGAGTAGAGCTGCATCTCCGGCAGATGCTTGTGCTCGAAGCCGAGACCGTACAACTCGAAGGACGGTGCGCTGCCATCCTCGAAGCTTGCGATCATCGACTTGCCGCCGCCGGAATAGCCGCTCACCGCGTTGACGGTGACAGGATAATCTGATGGCAGCAGGCCGGCATCGACGATCGGCCGCAGCAGCGCGATCGCGCCGGTCGGATAGCAGCCGGGATTGGAGACCTTCTTCGCCGCCTTGATCTTGCCGGCCTGGTCCGGTGTCAGTTCGGGAAAGCCATAGGCCCAGTCCGGCGCGACCCGGTACGCGGTCGAAGCATCCAGCACTTTCGGCGCAGAAGTGCCCATGCTGTCGACAAGAGCGACCGTTTCCTTGGCGGCATCGTCCGGCAGGCAGAGGATGACGAGGTCCACCTCCTCCATCAGCGCCTTCTTGGCCGCGGGGTCCTTGCGCTTGTCGTCGGCAATGGTCTTCACGACGACGTCGCTCTGGAGCTTCAGCCGCTCGTTGATGCCGAGCCCGGTGGTGCCGGAGCCGCCGTCGACGAAGACGGTCGCGGGCTTCTTGGCCACGCTGGTGGTCGGGGTTTTCGTGGTCTCAGCGAGGCCGGTTTCAGAAAGGCTCATGGCGCGCTCCTTTCGAGCATGTTCGTGTCGTCTGCAAAAGCTTGTTCTGCGAAGGCTTGTTCTGCGAAGGCTTGCGGCCTGGCCTGCCGCATCAAATGTGAGATCTGCCTGGCGTCGGCATCGCCGGCGTTGAGCGCATCGGCGATCGCTACATGGTCGGCGTCCGATTTGTGCTGGTTCAGCTTGAAGCTGCCTTCGACCTCCTCAACCGTCATGACCAGCCCCACGATCCCCTTCTTCATCGTCTCCAGCCGACCCGCCGTCATCTTGCCCGATGTCCACGGCTTCTTCGGCAATAGCCAGCTCTCGAACTTGTCGCTGAGCGTGTCGACCTGCACCGACAGTTCGTCGTCCGACAACAGCCGCACCGGCCCGCTCAGATGCACCGACTGGTAGAGCCAGGTCGGCACCTGGTCCGGCGAGACGTACCAGTCCGGCGATACATAGGCATCGGGCCCGTTGACCGCGAGCAGCCACGAGGTCGCGCCATCCGCAAGCTTTAGCAGCGGATTGTGACGGGCGACATGAAAGGCAGCCTGCGGCGTGCCGTCGGCGGCGTAGGTCAAATAGAACGGCAGCGGCGAAGCAATCGGCTTCTTGCCGTCGAAGGCGCACATGGTGCCGAAGCCGCGCTCGTCGGCGAATTTCAGGCTCGCGGCGCGGTCCTGCTTGAAATGGGGTGGCGTGTACATCGTGGTCTCCTGCTGGGCCTCCTCGGGGGAGCCGCCGGATCAGATCGCGCTGACAGGAGAGAGATTGCCGCGGATCGGATCCAGCGGCAAAGACGATGATCTCAAACGCGATCGACCGCCCAAACCGCTGAAGAGCGGCGGCGGCGACGGGCGAACAGGATGGTCGCGGCGTTGATCATGGCGCGCGGCTATAAGGCCAGATCGGGTTCCCGTCAAGGCGACGGTTGTCAGATCACCCGCCAGATCCATTCCATGATCTTGGCGAGCACGTCACCGAACAGCAGGAGCACGGCCGACCAGATCAGGGCCGACACGAAATTGGCAGCCTGGAAACTCCAATAGGGCATCTCGAAGATGCCGGCCGCGAGCGGCACGGAGGCACGCAAGGGGCCGAAGAAGCGCCCGATGAAGATGCTGGGTATGCCCCAGCTGCGCACGAAAGCCTCGCCTCTGGGCAGCAGGTCCGGATAGCGCGAGAGCGGCCACATCTGGGCAACCCTCTCCTTGTAGCGATAGCCGAACCAGTAGGAGACCCAGTCACCCAGCGCCGCGCCGAGGCCGCCGGCGATCCAGACCGGAAAGAAGCTGATGCCGCTGACCCCGATCAGCGCGCCGATGGCCACCAGCGCGCCCCAGGCCGGAACCAGCAGCGAGATGAACGCAAGGGACTCTCCGAAGGCAAGCAGGAACACGATCGGCGCCGCCCAAGCTTGGTGAACGCGCACGAAATCAGCCAGGGCGTGCGCAAACTGCTCCATCCAAAATAGCCTTCCCGCCCCATCTCAAGGTGCTGCTCGATGAAAAGGACTGGTAAGCCAAGGACTTGTGTGACATCAAGTCACAAAGCCCGACATGGACCGGAGTGACCCGTCAAATTGCCGGGAACTTGTGGGCCTGCGGCGTAAAATCGCCGGGATTGACTCCCAACCCACACCGCTAGTCCCGCCTGCGGTAACCTTTCCAAGGCAGAAGTGGCATAGTCGGCCTAACCGATTCGCCGCTCATGCGGCCCTCAAAACGCATCAAGATATATGTCCAAGCAGTTGAAGCCCAAAGCAAAAGACAACTTTTTCGGCGGCGACGAGCCGAACCCCCGCGCCGCCAAGGCGGCGCCGCGCGCGAGCGGCGGCGAAGCCGACTACACCGCGGCCGACATCGAGGTGCTCGAAGGCCTGGAACCGGTGCGGCGCCGGCCCGGCATGTATATCGGCGGCACCGACGAGAAGGCGCTGCATCACCTGTTCGCCGAAGTCATCGACAACTCGATGGACGAAGCGCTGGCCGGGCACGCGACCTTCATCGAAGTCGATCTGAGCGCTGACGGGTTCCTGACCGTGACCGACAACGGCCGCGGCATCCCGATCGATCCTCATCCGAAGTTCCCGAAGAAGTCGGCACTCGAAGTCATCATGTGCACGCTGCATTCAGGTGGCAAGTTCGACAGCAAGGTCTACGAGACCTCGGGCGGTCTGCACGGCGTCGGCATCTCCGTGGTGAACGCCCTCTCCTCGCGTCTCGAGGTCGAGGTCGCGCGCAGCCAGAAACTCTACCGCATGTCGTTCGAGCGCGGCCACCCGAAGGGCAAGCTCGAGGACCTCGGCAAGGTCAACAACCGCCGCGGCACGCGCGTGCGCTTCAAGCCCGACACCGACATCTTTGGGCCTAAGGCCGCGTTCAAGCCGCAGCGCCTGTTCAAGATGACGCGCTCGAAAGCGTATCTGTTCGGCGGCGTCGAGATCCGCTGGAATTGCGCGCCCGAGCTGCTCAAGGGCATCGAGGATGTGCCGGCGGAAGCGACGTTCCACTTCCCAGGCGGCCTCAAGGATTATCTCGCCGCGGCGATCCACGCCGATACGCTGGTGCATCCCGACATCTTCTCCGGCAAGTCGGGCCGCAACGGCGCGCATGGCGCTTGCGAATGGGCGGTGGCCTGGACCGCGGATGCGGACGGCTTCCTCTCCTCCTACACCAACACCGTGCCGACGCCGGATGGCGGCACGCATGAGTCCGGCCTGCGCAGCGCATTGCTGCGCGGCCTGAAGGATCACGCCGAGCGCGTCGGCCAGGGCAAGCGTGCGGCCTCCGTCACCTCCGAAGACGTGATGGTCGGAGCCGCCGTGATGCTTTCGGTGTTCGTGCGCGAGCCCGAATTCCAGGGCCAGACCAAGGATCGTCTCGCCACCGCAGAAGCGCAGCGCATCGTCGAGCAGGCGATGAAGGATCCGTTCGACCATTGGCTGTCGGGTAATCCGAACATGGCCAACCGGCTGCTCGACTTCGTCATCGACCGCGCCGAGGAGCGGTTGCGCCGCCGGCAGGAGAAGGAGACGGCGCGCAAGACCGCCGGCAAGAAGCTGCGCCTTCCCGGCAAGCTCGCCGACTGCACCGACGCCGGCACCGAGGGCTCGGAGCTGTTCATCGTGGAGGGTGACTCGGCCGGCGGCAGCGCCAAGCAGGCGCGCGACCGCAAGACCCAGGCCGTGCTGCCGCTGCGCGGCAAGATCCTCAACGTCGCCTCCGCCGGCAAGGACAAGCTGACGGCGAACGCCCAGCTCTCCGATCTGGTGCAGGCGATCGGCTGCGGCCAGCTCTTGCAGTATCGCGAAGAAGATCTGCGCTATCAGCGCATCATCATCATGACCGACGCCGACGTCGACGGCGCCCATATTGCGTCGCTGCTGATCACCTTCTTCTACCGGCAGATGCCGCGGCTGATCGACGAGGGCCACCTCTTCCTCGCGGTGCCGCCGCTCTACAAGCTGACGCACGGCACGAAGTCGGTGTACGCGCGCGACGACAAGCACAAGGAAGAGCTGATCAAGAGCGCGTTCAACGCCAACGCCAAGGTCGAGGTGAACCGCTTCAAAGGCCTCGGCGAGATGATGCCGGCGCAGCTCAAGGAAACCACCATGGATCCGCGCAAGCGGACGCTGCTCAAGGTGGTGCTGCTCGCCGACGATCGCGACACCACCGCCGATTCCGTGGAGCGCCTGATGGGCACCAAGGCCGAGGCGCGCTTCGCCTTCATCTCGGACAAGGCCGAATTTGCCAGCGAAGAGCTGCTGGACGTCTGAGGCATTGACCGCAATCCCGCACCGGCCCCGGACAATTCGCCGGGGCCTTTCGCGTTCTGACATCGACAGTGAGACAGTCCGCGCCCACACTCGAATCTCGCGATTCTTCGCGCGTTGAGATGCCCAGCTTGGACGCTTGCGACGCTACTCTGCTGCCGACGTCAGCGGGAACCGAATTGCGACAATGTGGCACGCCCTTCGAGGGCGCAGGAACAGCCATTCACAACCCAGTGTGTCGTCAAGACTACAGCCGTCCTGCGCGGGCCTAGGCTATTTTCCATTCATTCTTCATCGGAGTGATTGAAAATGAGAAAGCTAGGTTTATCGCTTCTGGCGCTCCTGCTCGGCACGGCCGGTGTCTCTGCCGCTGATCTCGCTGCGCGACCCTATACGAAGGCTCCTCCACCTGTGGTGGCCGCTTACAACTGGAGCGGATTCTATCTCGGTGTGCACGGCGGCTGGATCGAATCCGATCCGCGCTTCGACTTCGTCGGCGTCGGTCATTACAATACGCTGCCGGGTCAGAGCTTCGGTCTGAAGGCAGATGGTTTCATGGTTGGTGGCCATGCCGGCTACAACTGGCAGATCGACAAGTTCGTGCTCGGCATCGAGGGATCCGGTTCCTACACGGACATCAGCACCAATGCGATCAGCCCGTTCTTCCCGGCAAGCGATACTTTCCACGCCAAGATGCGTTGGATGGCGACTGTGACGCCGCGTCTCGGTGTGACCACCGGCCCGGTGCTCTTCTATGTCAAGGGCGGTGTCGCTTTCGCCGATCTGTGGACGAGGATCGAGGATACGTTCGACTACAACGAGCGCAGCGAAACTCGCGTTGGTTGGACGGTGGGCGGCGGATTGGAGTGGATGGCTACGCCGAACTGGATCGTCGGTGTCGAAGGCAACTACTATGATTTCGGCAATTGTTGCGGCGGTTTGCAGGAGAGCCGGGTCCTCGCAACCAATGCTTTGGCGGGCGTGTTCAGCAATCACAGCACCAAATTCGATGCCTGGTCCGTGCTGGGCCGCGTCAGCTACAAGTTCGGTGGTCCAGTGATGGCGAAGTACTGAGCCGCCGCTGCTTCGAACACCAGCCCCGGCCTCGGCCGGGGCTTTTTGCTTTTTGGTCCGCCACCAAGTCGGCCTCCGCCCGGATGGCTCGATTCGCGTTCGGACCCGGCGACTCAGCCATCGACCCGGGAGCGCAAATGCCGAGGCAGGATTGCATCCCTTTCGGACAGCGCCGATTTGCTAACGAGACGTTACCTCAGATTGAAACCCTCGAATTCCTACAACTCATTGAAATTTCGAAGCTTTTCTGACTACGAGCAATCACTCCTCAAATACCCAAGCACCGGCGTTTTCCAGCGACTGTGCCTGCCCGGCAACAGCATTTCGGCAAGAACCGTCTATAGTTCGGGTCATCAGATGACACGAATTCAGTGCGCTCGCGCCTGCTACGCCGGACCAAGGTTGGGGATTTTGACATGAAGAAGACTTTGCTCGCTCTGACCGCGGTTGCGGCGATGACCGGTTCGGCCTCGGCGGCCGACCTTGCGGCCCGTCCCTACGTGAAGGCCCCGATGCCCGCGCCCGTCGCGAACTGGACCGGCTTCTACGTGTTCGGCGGTGGCGGCGGCGGCCTCTCGAATGCCGACCAGAGCGTTGTCGACACCGCCACGGGCACCCCGCTGACGATCACCCAGCGCCAGGGCGGTTCGGGCTGGTTCGGCACCGTCGGCGCCGGTTACGACTGGCAGTTCAGCGGCACCTGGGTCGCTGGTGTGTTCGCCGACGGTCAGTTCGGCAGCATCCGCGCCACCATCCAGGATCCGACCCTCGGCATCACTGGCAACCAGAAGCTGGAAACCTCCTGGGCCGCGGGTGTTCGCCTCGGCTGGCTGGTCGCCCCGAACGTTCTCTCCTACGTCAACGGCGGTTACTCCGGCGCTCACTTCGGACAGACCAACTTCACCACGCTGGGCGGCACGCCCGTCGGCGGCCACCTCAACAGCTACGATCGCCACGGCTGGTTCATCGGCGGCGGCGTGGAGAACAGCCTGAACATCTTCGGCATCACCTCGCCCGGCTGGTTCATGAAGACCGAGTACCGTTCGGCCTTCTACAATGCCAAGACTCAGGATGAGATCTCCGATGCCACGGGCCTGCCGACCGGCGTGAACAGCATCCGCGCCAACAGCTGGAACCAGACGATCTCGACCTCGCTGGTCTACCGCTTCAACTGGACCGGTCCGGTCGTCGCGAAGTACTGATCCGATCTCACGATCAAACGTCAAAGCCCCGGCATCGCCGGGGCTTTTTCGTTTTGGGCCGAGCGGCCGAGGCTCGCCTGCAATGACTGGTACGGCGCGCCGGGCTCCGCTCGCCGACTATCGGCACGGCCGATCGCCCAGCCGCGAATTGCCTTTCCAGGGACACTTCCTCCCCCGCCGGCGGCTTTGCCGCCGGTGCCATTGTATCCGAACCGAAGCTACGGTTAGTGTGCGCTCAAGCTTTCGCAGCGCGCCGATCCTTCATCGCCGCGCCGCTGACAGAAGCGGACCGTTGGGAGGAATCCATGCGCAGATTGCTGCTGGTCGCAGGCCTGCTTGCGACTGCCGTCGGGCTGCTCTGGATCGGACAGGGCACGGGCACCGTTCCGTGGCCGCGATCGAGCTTCATGGTCGACCAGCTGCAATGGGCCGGCTATGGCGCAGCCATCGCCGGCTTCGGGCTGGTGCTGATCTGGCAGAGCAACCAATAGAAGAAACCAGGCAAGAAAAGGTACTGAAAGCATGACATCCAGCCGGTTCGATCTCCGCGGCAAGGTCGCGATCGTCACGGGAGGCAATGGCGGCATCGGGCTCGGCATGGCGCGCGGCCTTGCCGATGCCGGCGCCGACATTGCCGTGGTCGGGCGCAACGAGACCAAGTCCGCCGCCGCCGTGGCCGATCTCAGCCAGCGCGGCGTGAAGGCGATCGCCATCGCCACCGACGTGACCGACAAGGCGGCGGTCGCGGCCATGGTCGACCGCGTCGTCAGAGAACTCGGCCGCATCGACATCCTCGTCAACAATGCCGGCATGAGCATCCGCAAGCCGCCGCACGAGCTCGAGCTCGACGAGTGGAACAAGGTGATCGACACCAACCTCACCAGCGCCTTCGTGTGCTCGAAACTGGCCTATCCGGCGCTGAAGGCGTCCGGCAACGGCAAGGTGATCAATATCGGCTCGATGATGTCGATCTTCGGTGCGAGCTTCGCGACGGCCTATGCGGCGAGCAAGGGCGGCATCGTGCAGTACACCCGCGCGTGCGCCAACGCCTGGGCGCCCGACAACATCCAGGTCAACGCCATCCTGCCGGGCTGGATCGACACCGATCTCACCCGAGGCGCGCGGCAGCAGGTCTCGGGCCTGCACGAGCGCGTGCTGGCGCGCACGCCCGCGGGACGCTGGGGCGACATCGACGACTTCGCCGGCATCGCCGTCTTCCTCGCCTCGCCCGCGTCGAACTTCGTCACGGGCACCGCGATTCCCGTCGATGGCGGCTTCTCGGTGATGGCCTGAGACCTGCGTCACGCAAAAAAAGAAGCCCCGGACCAGGCCGGGGCTTTTGAATTTTGGCAGTGCTTTTTTTGATCGTTGGTCGCGTTGCGTCGACGTGCTCAGTAGCGGGCGATGGTCGGCGCGTCGAACTTGTAGCTCGCGCGCACCACGGCCCACTGGATGTCGCGCGGCTTGGCATCGAAGGTGTAGTTACCGGAGGTGCCGCCGAGCTGATAGGTCTGGCTGCCGAAGGCCGCGTAATTGTATTCGAGGCCGACGATCCAGTTGCGGGTGACGCCGTATTCCCAGCCGGCGCCGACCGTCCAGCCGTTGGCCCAGTGGGTCTGTTCGCCCGAACCCGTCGCCACGCCGACCGTGTCGGAGACCGAGAGGCGGTTGTTCACGCCGGCATAGCCGCCCTTGATATAGAAGAGGTTGTTCTGCACGGCGAAGCCGGCGCGCCCGACGACGGTCGCGAGTACGTTGGCACGCCAGGAGAACACGTCGTCCCCGGCGCCAAACACGGTGTTGACGACCGTACCCTTGTTGTCGAGACCGGAGATCGTCCCTTCCACGCCGAACACGTAGTTGTTGGCCTGCCAGTTGTAGCCGATCTGGGCGCCGCCCATGATGCCCGAATTGCGCTGACGGAAGCTGTCACCCGGCGAAAGATCGCCGAACGGCGCGCCGGTCCCGTTGTTGGTGAACTGCTCGTTGGTCCAGGCGCCGCCGATATGGCCGCCGACATAGAAGCCGGTCCAGGTGAACAGCGGCTCGACATAAGCGGGCGCCTTCGTGTAGCGCGCACCGAGATCTGCGGCGGAAGCCGCGCCGGTCGAAACCAGCGCCGTCGTGCAGGCGAAGGCGGCAATCAATTTATTACGCATGGTACAACCCCGTGTCCTTTGATGGGCATACGGTCACAGACGGCTCTTACTAAAATTGAAATCAACACGGTTAACGTGGCAGATGAATCCGCGTCGGCCTGTGAATCCGCCGGCGCTGTTGCAGGCGCGCAACGCGCCGCTCGCGATTTAGCACGGCGTTATCCCTTCCGAAGTCCTGCGCTAAGATCCCGGCGCGGCCCTCGAATGCACATGCTCGGGACGCACGCCGAGCGCAAGCAGCCGCGCCGGAATGCCCTGAAGCCACGGCAGCGCGGTGATGAGGCGCACGATCAGCGGCACCTTCAGCGGTCGATCGCCGCCTTGCAGGGCGCCGCTGATGATGTTGTTCTGGACGATCACCTGCATTGCTTGCGTCATCTTCACCGGAAACTCGCGGCGACGCCTGATGGCATCGAGCTCATCCTCGGACGGGCAGCCATGTTGCAGCTTGTCCACCAGCAGATTGGCAGTCGCGACCGCGTCCTGCACGGCGAGATTGACACCGACGCCGCCGACCGGCGACATCGCATGCGCGGCGTCGCCGATGCAGAGCAGGCCCGGCTGCGTCCAGCGCTCCAGACGGTTGATCGCGACGGTGAGCAGCTTGATATCGTCGAAGCTCTTCACATCAGTGATGCCGGATCGGAGGATCGGCGCCATGCGCGCGACGTCGTCGAGCAGCGCCTGCAATCCCCTCGCCTTCACCGCATCATACCGTCCCTTGGCGATGACATAGGCGCATTGCCAGTAATCGCCGCGGTCGAAGGTGATCATCATCTTGCCGGGCTCGACTCGCGCGAACACGCTCTCGGTCTCGTCCGCCCTGCGGCCGGCGCGAAACCAGAGCACGTCCATCGGCGCGCCGATCTCCTCGAGCGCAAGGCCCGCGCGCTCCCGCACCGTCGAATGCCGACCGTCGCAGGCAATGGTGAGATCGGCCTCGATGTCGATGAAGCCGTCAGGCGTCTTCGCCCGCACGCCGGCGACCGTGTCGCCGCGGCGGATCAGATCGACCGCCTCCGCGCTCATCATGACCTCGAGCGAGGCAAAGCGCTTGCCGGCCTCGCGCAGGAAATTCAGAAAATCCCATTGCGGCATGAAGGCGATGAACGGATATTTCGTATGGAGCCGGCTGAGGTCGGCGATGCGCACCGGCGTGCCGCCGAACAGGCCGTCGATCTTCTGCAAGCGCTGGTGCGGCAGCTTCAGGAAGCCGTCGATCAGGCCGAGCTCGTCCATCACCTGAAGCGTCGAGGGATGCACGGTGTCGCCGCGGAAGTCGCGGAAGAAATCGGCATGCTTCTCCAGCACCACGACGTCGATGCCGGCCCGCCCCAGGAGATAGCCGAGCATCATGCCGGCCGGCCCGCCGCCGACGATGCAGCAGCGGACTCTCGTGGTCCTGTCGGATTGTTGGTCGGATGTCATTGCCGCCGCGATCCGCGATGTGAGTATCGATCAAGATCCGCCGGACGATACTAAAGCATGATCCGGAAAAGTGCGCAGCGGTTTTCCGAAAAGATCACGCTTAAACAACGACCTAAAGCGCGATGACGATTCATCCTAATCGCATCGCGCTTTAGCGCAATCCGGGCCGAAGGCAGTCTCAATCTGCAGGCAAAAGCCCGTCGTGGCCGGTTCTTGCAGCGGCAGACAAGCCGCCGACAAAAAGGCCCCAGAAGGCGGGCCTTGCCTGAAACGGAACCAGCTATTTCTGATCCTCATTGCTGGTCCCGGTGCCAGGGCTGCCGATCGGCAATCCGTTGGCGGCATGACCGACGCCCATGTTTCGCTCGGCCTGCGCTGCTGCCGGCGTGTTGCCGTTCGGGGTCGAGGGCTGAACGTTCGGATTGACCTGGCCATTATTGGTGTTGAGGTTGGCCCCCGTGGTGGTGCCATGCGTTCCCATTCCGGACGGAGCCGACGGCCCGGAGTTGGCACTGCTGGATGATGTGCCCATTCCGGCACCCGAGCTCGTGGCGGATCCGGCACCGGCACCGGCACTGGCACCGCCCCCCGCACCACCGCCGGCACCACCTCCCCCACCACCACCTTGCGCGAGGGCGGCCGTCGAAAGTGCAACACAAGCGATCGTCACGAGGATGGATTTGCGGATCATGGATCGTCTCCCTGGTTTGGCAGACAATCCAGGTCACCGGAAGATGTTCCGTCATCCGCTCATTGCGCCGCGGCCAATGAAGACCTCAATTATTGCTGCGGTTCGCGCTGCGGAAGCTCTTGATCTCCGAGACGCTGCCGTCGCGATAGGTCAGTTCCACCGAGACGGATTGCGTGCTTGGCGCGAGCTTCATGTAGAGCGGCATGCCGGCGGTGATTGCGCTGGGATCGCGCGTGTCGCAGGGCGGCATCTTCAGCACCTGGTTGGGCACCGCGGTGTCGATGCCGATGCGCACCTCGCGGATGGCGCAGCGGTAGGATACGAGGTGCGTGTAATAGACCAGCAGCCCGTTGAACTCGCGGAACGACAGCCAGCTCGTCGACGTCATATCGAGGATCTTGCGCTGATCGCGGATCAGTGCGGCCTCGGGATCGAACCTGATCGGGAACGGCCCCTGCATCTCGCCGGCCTGATCGACATAGCGGACCTCGATGGTGCCGGCCTGCGCATCCGGCGGCAGTTCGATCGACGGGTTCGGCATCCGCTTGCGCGTGCGCGGATCGAGCGTGTCGATGAATCCGGTCTCGCGGAAATCGCCCTTGCCGGCCATACGCCAGGAAATGCCGAGCGTCGGGTCGGCGAAGGAGAACACCACGCTCCAGCCGCCATTGTGCCGCGAGAAGCTCGCGATCGGCGCGTTGACGGCCTCCTCCCTCGGCAACTGTGGCACCGACACCGGAGGCAGCGCCGCAAGCTTCTGCGGCGGCGGATCGGCCGGCCGCGCGGCGGCGTCTTTCGCCGTGCCGCTCAGGAAGACGTCGTCGACCATCTGGTCGAAATAGACCGGCACCTGCCTGTGCTTGACGGTGTCGGCCATCTCGCTGACCAGGCGGCGGGTGCGCTGCGCAACCTGCACGAGGTTCTCGCCGGGCTGGAGCAGCTCCTTGGCGAAAGCGCGCGTGAACACCGAATTCGGATTGGTGTCATCATTGGACAGACGATCGAGCGCGGTCTGACGGGGACCTGCCGAGAACACCGAGAACACGCCTTCGGGCAGTTGCGTCATCGGCGCGAGCCCGCCGCCGCCGGCGACTGCACGGGTCCCCTTGCGCTCGAACGGGTTGTTGCGGCAGGCGTCGAACACCAGGATCGAGGTCCGCGCCTTCTTGTTCTGCAAGCGCTCGACGATACGGTCGGCCAGGATCGAGGCGTCGCGCACCAGCTCTTCCTGTCCTTCCGTCGCCGCCGGCACGTCGGTCGGCAGCAAATAGTTCTGGCCGGCGATCTCGAAGCCGTGGCCGGCATAGAAGAAGAACGCGGTGTCGCCCGGCTCGATCGCCTTGTCGAACGCAAGCAGCGTCTCGGAGAATTGCTGCCGGCTCTGGTTCTCCGCGACCATCACCGAGAAGCCGAGCTGCTTCAGCGTGTCACCCATGGTGCGAGCGTCGTTGACCGCCTTGAGCAGCTTCGGGACGTTCCTGTATTCATTGTTGCCGACGACGAGCGCGACGCGTTTGTCGGCATAGGCGGGAGCTGCGAAGCCGCTCAGGCTCGCCGCGAGCCCAAGGGCCGCCAGAATTCCGAAAAACCGACGCGTCATCGCAAATTTCCCGTTGCCGAACGGCCCTACGCCGGTTCCTTCGAACGCGGTCCATGGGCTCCCCTGCCGCTGTGTGATAGTCGGCCCAGACGCAACGACGGTTCAAGGGGGCTCGGCTCCGATTCCACGATCTGGCTATGGCAGATTGCGTTGGAATCTGCTTCTTCTTGGGCAATTTCACCGGAAACGAGGGGCAGCCGTGTTTCGCTGGTGTACGAACGAGGTAGAGCCGCGCGACCGCTTCGACTATTGGCGCGAAGTGCGCGCCAAGGGGTTGTTCGGCGTCACCGCCGAGCTCGAGCGCGAACGGCGCGCGGACTTCTTCGGCGAATTCTCGCTGCGCCAGCTTGGCGGCGCCGGCCTCGTCGAGCTGAAGGCCTCGCCCTACGCGGTCGAGCGCAGCAACTCGGACATCGCCTACGCGCCGGGCGACAGCATCTGCGTCTACCAGCAGCTCGGCAGCGGCGGCTGGTTCGGCGGCATGCGCGCAAGCGACTTTTCAATCGGGAGCGGCAACTTCGCCACCAGCCATACAGATCTGCCCTACCGCACCGCGCCGCTCGGCGCCGGAGGCTTCCACCTGCGGATCCTGAAGATTCCCGTAAGCAGCATCCCGGCGCAGGACAAGCGCATGCGCGAGCTTGCGCCGCGGACATTCAACGATCCGGCGCTGGCGCCGCTGCTCGCTGCCTGCTTTGCCGATCTCGGCGAGGCCGCTGCGGATGATGCCACCGCCGATGCGACCTCCCCGGTCCAGACCTCCCTGGTTCAGGCCTTGGTCCATCTGGCGCTGATCGAGCGCGGCATCGTGCGGCCCGGCAGCCGGCGCGGACAGGCTGCGCTGCGGACCGCCCGCCTCTCGCAGGCCCGGCGCCTGATCGTGCGCCACCTGCAAAACCCGGACTTGGTGCCGACAATGGTGGCCGACCAGCTCGGCGTGTCCGTGCGCCACCTGCACATGCTGTTCGAGACGGCAGAGAAGAGCTTCTCGCAGACCGTGACCGGCGAGCGCCTGAAACAGAGCCGCCGCCTGATGCGCGAGGCGCCGGACCGGCTGATCGCCGACGTCGCGACCGCCTGCGGCTTCGAGAGTCTCGCGACCTATTACCGGGTCTTCAACGCCGCCTATGGCATGGCCCCCGGCGACTTCCGGGCCAAGGGCTCGGATGGGGGCTAGGCGACGTCTTGGCGGATCCGGTCGGGTGACGAGGCTGGGCGGAAAACCCGAGCCGCGCCCGTGATTTGGACAAAAACCTCAGGTTTTTTAGGGCCTTCCCGCGTCCGCTCCATTGACTTTGGCCAATTCCACCCTATGTTCCGGGGCGACGCGGCTCAGATCGAAGAGCGATTCCTGAGCCTTGCGCTTTGTTCGCGTGAGTCAGCACCCCCAGCTTCCTAGAGAGCGCGCCGTTTCGGGGTGGAGCGCGACAGCCTTATTACCCTCGATTCCGAACGGCGGTTTCGACCAGAGGCTCAATGTCCTTTTCAAATCTCGGACTGTCCGAAAAAGTCCTCGCCGCAGTGGCGGCCACCGGTTACACCAACCCCACCCCCATCCAGGAACAGGCGATCCCCCACGTCCTCGCACGCAAGGACGTGCTCGGCATCGCCCAGACCGGCACCGGCAAGACCGCGGCCTTCGTGCTGCCGATGCTCACCATCCTCGAAAAGGGTCGAGCCCGGGCGCGCATGCCGCGCACGCTGATCCTCGAACCGACCCGCGAGCTTGCGGCCCAGGTGAAGGAAAACTTCGACCGTTACGGCGCCGGCCAGAAACTCAACGTCGCCCTGCTGATCGGCGGCGTCTCGTTCGGCGACCAGGATGCCAAGCTGATGCGCGGCGTCGACGTGCTGATCGCCACCCCCGGCCGCCTGCTCGACCACACCGAGCGCGGTGGCCTCTTGCTCACCGGCGTCGAGCTGCTCGTCATCGACGAAGCCGACCGCATGCTGGACATGGGCTTCATTCCCGACATCGAGCGCATCTGCAAGCTCGTCCCGTTCACGCGGCAAACCCTGTTCTTCACCGCGACCATGCCGCCGGAAATCCGGCGCATCACCGAAGCCTTCCTGCACAATCCGCAGAAGGTCGAGGTCTCCAGGCCAGCCACCACCGCCGTCACCGTCACGCAAGCCCAGGTGCCTGCCGGACGCGAGGCGCACGAGAAGCGCGAGCTGCTTCGCCGCCTTCTGCGCGAAGCCAAGGACCTCAAGAACGCGATCATCTTCTGCAATCGCAAGCGCGAGGTCGCGATCGTTCACAAATCGCTTCAGAAGCATGGCTTCAGCGTCGGCGCGCTGCACGGCGACATGGACCAGCCGGCCCGCATGGCCGCGCTCGACCAGTTCCGCAAGGGTGAGCTGCCGCTGCTCGTCGCCTCCGACGTCGCCGCCCGCGGCCTCGACATTCCCGAGGTCAGCCACGTCTTCAATTTCGACGTTCCCCATCACGCCGACGACTACGTCCACCGCATCGGCCGCACCGGCCGCGCCGGGCGAACCGGCACCGCGATCTCGATCGTGACACCGCTCGACCAGAAGTCGATGGCGGCGATCGAAAAGCTGATTGGCCAGAGCATTCCGCGCGCCGAAGGCGATTACGAAGTCCCGGCCGAGTCCTCCGAGGCGAGCGAGCGTCCGCGCGAGCAGCGCGGCCGTGAACGTTCACGCGGCGGCGGACGCGGCAAGCCGCAGCGCGGCCGCGACCGTGAGCGCAGCCACGAGCCGCGCGAGGCGCGGGGCGAGGCAAGACATGCCTCCGAATCAAGGCCTTCTTCGGAGGCGCGACAGCCCGCCGAATCAAGGCATCGGTCCGACGACAAGCGTCGGGCGGAGCCACGTCAGGCGGCGCGCCAGCAGGCCAACACCTCGCATGTACCCTCGATCGGCCGTCCCGAGCCGCGCCGCCAGCGCGAGGTCGACACCGAGCCGGGCGATCACTCGCACCTGCCGGCGTTTCTGCTGCGGCCGGTACGCTCCCCTGCCGGCGCCTGAAGCGCGACGCGCTCCAGATTTCGGTTGAGCAAACCCGCCGCACACTTTATTAGACGCATTCGTGAACGTATATTTACGGGGCGTTCACGATCGTCCGTTAGCCTACAAACATAATTTAAGCATTGCTGCGGTCGGGGGCGCGCCGACCGCTGTGGGGTATGTTCTGTGATCAAGGTGCTTGATGAACACGAACGCACGATGGCGTTCGCCGAGGTGGCGCTCGGCCAGATCCGATCGCTTCGGCAGACGGCAATTCCCCGCAACTACGAGATCTGGTACGTCTACGCCACCGGCTACAACGCGCCGCTCAACAAGATCATCAACGAGACGCTGGCGCGCAGCGGCAAGCTGACCGAAGCCGATCTCGAGCAGATCTACGAGACCTATCTCTCCCATATCAAGACCACCGACCGCATCGACAAGGTCGGCGCGCGCGTCATCGGCGAGATCGACGACGTGATGAAGATCCTGGGCGACGCGCTCGGCATGACCGGCGCCTACGACGCAAGCCTGTCGGGCGCGGCCGAGAAACTGTCGTCGGCCAAGGGCCGTGACCAGGTCAAGGCGATCGTCGAGGCGCTGCTGCGCTCGACCGGCGAGATGCGCCAGACCAACAAGGCGCTGGAAGACCGGCTGACGCTGTCGAAGAACGAGATCAGCAATCTCCAGCAGAGCCTGGAAGCGATCCGCGCCGAGAGTCTGACCGACCCGCTCACCGGCCTCGGCAACCGCAAATATTTCGACCGCATGATCGGCATGGCCGTGCAGAGCGCGCTCGCCTCGGGCGAGCCGCTGTCGCTGCTGCTGTTCGACATCGATCACTTCAAGTCGTTCAACGATTCCTACGGCCATCTCACCGGCGACCAGGTGCTGCGGCTCGTCGGCCTGTCGCTGAAGCAGACCATCAAGGGCCAGGATATCACCGCGCGCTATGGCGGCGAGGAATTCGCGGTCGTGCTGCCCAACACCGCGCTGCGCCAGGCCCTCACGGTGGCCGACCATATCCGCCGCGCCGTGATGGCGAAGGAATTGAAGAAGAAATCGACCGGCGAGATCCTCGGCCGCGTCACCATCTCCGTCGGCGTCTCCATGCTCAAGGAGGGCGACGACACCGACGCGCTGATCGAGCGTGCGGATGCCTGCCTCTACGCCGCCAAGCGCAACGGCCGCAACCGCGTGATCTGCGAAGCCGATCCGGAATACGCGGTCGAGACGCATAGCCGAGTGGCGTAAGCACCCCGTCCGCGCTTGACTTTCCGGACTGACGACCGGCATCTTCCCCGCCGCCGTGGCACCTGACCGCGAGCATCGAGGACGTATCGCCTTGTCCAATCCTCACGATTTCCACATGCCGCAACCGTCCTACACCAGGGACGAGCTGCTGCGATCGAGCGAAGGCGGCTATTTCGGCCCGGGCAATGCGCAATTGCCGGCACCGCCGATGCTGATGATGGATCGCATCACCGAGATCAGCATGGACGGTGGCGCATACGGCAAGGGCCATATCGTCGGCGAGTTGGACATCGCGCCAAGCCATTGGTTCTTCCAATGCCACTATCGAGGCGACCCGATGATGCCGGCCTCCTTGGGCCTCGACGCCATGTGGCAGATGATCGGCTACTGGCTCGGCTGGTCCGGCTCGCCGGGCAAGGGCCGCGCCATCGGCGTCGGCGAGGTGGAGTGCACGGGAACCATTGCGCCCGACACGGAACGTGTGCGTTACGAGGTCGCGATGCGCATGGTCCGGCGCGGAAAGCTGGTGCTCGGAATTGCCGACGGCCGGGTGCTTGCCGACGGCACCTGTGTTTTCACGGCCAAGGACATGAGGGTCGGCCTGACCAAGGCCGTGGATTGAAGGTCACGCCTTTCGCTTGGCGCGCTTTCGATCCGAACGCTTCCTGATCACGCTTTTCGGCGCTTTCGCTGGCTTGGCAGCCTTCTTCGCGGGTTTGCTCGCCGCCTTCTTCGCCTTCGGCCGCTTCCTTACCTTGGCGCGCTGCGCCGCGGCGAGCGCCCCTCGCGCCCATTGTGCAAGTTCTGCGGAATCGTCGAACAGGCGTGCAGGCAGTTCCCAGTAGGAGTTCACCGTCACGATCTTGGCGCGGGTGGAATATTGAAAGGGCTTCGAGCCCTCGGCCTCAAATTCCGGGATGGTCACCTCGTCGGCACGGAAGAACAGGCCCGCGCGCAAGGACAGCGCGAAATTGACGCCGTCGGCGGAGATGCCGTAGCCGGAGAACATCTTGCGGATGGTGACCGGGCCGAAATCGGCGAACAGGTCGATCAGGAATTCGCGGTCCATTGCCCAACTCTCTCGCCAGCGTCGTCCCCGCGAACACGGGACCCATAGCCACAGGCAGGAGTTTAGCGAAGACTGCCAGTCGTGCCAGTGGTGGTGCTCGTCACCGAGAGATCAGGCGGTACGGGTCCCGGCGTTCGCCGGACGACGACAGCATGATTGGCGCGAGCCTGGCTTACCCGTCGATCTTCGCCGGCCGCAGCTCGACCGATTCGCCGCAGCCGCAGGCGGAGATCTGGTTGGGATTGTTGAAGACGAACTGGGCCTGCATCTTGTCAGCCTTGTAGTCCATCTCGGTGCCGAGCAGGAACAGCACGGCCTTGGGATCGACCAGGATCTTGACGCCCTTGTCCTCGACGACCTCGTCGGTCGGGCGGATCTCGTGGGCGTATTCGACCGTGTAGGACTGGCCGGCGCAGCCGCCGTTCTTCACACCGACGCGCAGGCCCACGATCTCCGAATCGGCGCGCTGCGTCAGCTCGGTGATGCGCTGGGCAGCAGCGTCCGTCAGCCGCATCACCTGCGGGCGCGGCCGCCGCGGCTTCGGAGTGGAGGATGCTGGTGTCGAGCCTGGCGAAATCTGGGTCATGTTATTTATGTGGTCCGTTGCCGAGCGAATTCAATGCGGGCCGAGGCTGTCACCACATGTTGAGCACGAGGCGCGCCTCGTCGCTCATGCGTTCCGGCGACCACGGCGGCTCCCAGACGACCTTGACGTCGACCACGCCGACGCCGGGGACGCTGGCGACCGCGTTCTCGACCATGGTCGGCAGTTCGCCTGCGGCAGGACAGTTCGGCGTCGTCAGCGTCATCAGCACGTCGACCGAGCGGTCGTCCTTGATCTCGACCTTGTAGATCAGGCCGAGCTCGTAGATGTCGGCCGGGATTTCCGGATCGAACACGGTCTTGAGCCCGGCGATGATCTCGGTGGTCAGACGCTCGGTCTCCTCCGGCGGCAGCGCCGAATGGGTCTCCATCGGATTGGCTTTGATTTCGGCCGTGTCACTCATGCGAACAAATCCCGCGCCTTGAGCAGCGCCTGTGCCAGATGATCGACTTCTTCCCGCGTATTATACATGCCGAACGACGCGCGGCAGGTGGCGGTCACGTTGAACCGCTCTAAAAGAGGCATCACGCAATGGGTGCCGGCGCGCACCGCGATGCCCTGGCGGTCGATCACGGTGGCGACATCATGGGCATGCGCGCCCCTCAGCTCGAAGGAGATCACCGGGCCCTTGCCCCGCGCCGTGCCGATCAGCCGCAGCGAGTTGATCTCGCGCAGGCGCTCCTGGGCATAGGTGGTGAGATCGTGCTCGTGGGCGGCGATGCGCTCCTTGCCGATCGAATTGACATAGTCGATGGCGGCGCCGAGTCCGACGGCCTCGACGATCGCGGGCGTGCCCGCCTCGAATTTGTGCGGGGGATCGCCATAAGTGACGACATCGCGCGAGACTTCGCGGATCATCTCGCCGCCGCCGTTGAAGGGGCGCATCGCGACGAGGTGGTCGTACTTGGCCCAGAGCACGCCGATGCCCGTAGGACCATAGACCTTGTGGCCGGTGAAGACGTAGAAGTCGCAGCCGATGTCCTGGACGTCGACCGGCAGATGCACCGCGCCCTGGCTGCCGTCGACCAGCACCGGAATGCCGCGGGCATGGGCGATTCTGACGACATCCTTGACCGGCACGATGGTGCCGAGCGCATTCGACATCTGCGTGATCGCGACCAGCCTGGTCTTCGGCGTCAACAGCTTCTCGAACTCGTCGATGAGGAAATTGCCCTCGTCGTCGACCGGCGCCCATTTGATCACGGCACCCTGGCGCTCCCTGAGGAAATGCCAGGGCACGATGTTGGAGTGGTGCTCCATGATCGAGATGACGATCTCGTCGCCGTCCCCGATGTTCGGCCCGCCCCAGGACGAAGCGACCAGGTTGATGGCCTCGGTCGCGTTGCGGGTGAAGATCACTTCTTCGGTGCGGGACGCGTTGATGAACTGCGCGACCTTGGCGCGGCCGCCCTCATAGGCTTCGGTCGCGGCGTTGGCGAGGTAGTGCAGACCGCGATGCACGTTGGCGTATTCGCTCGTATAGACCTGCGTCATGCGATCAAGCACGGACTGCGGCTTCTGCGCAGACGCCGCATTGTCGAGATAGACCAGCTTCTTGCCGTAAACCTGCAGAGCGAGCGCCGGGAAATCCTGGCGCACGCGCGCAACGTCGTAGGCGCCGTTCTTGACTGCCGGATGCGTGCTCATGACCGCCGCTCCAGCCAGCGCTCGGCCATGCCGATCACGTGCTCGCGCAAGCCGTCGTCGGCGATCTGCTCGATCGCCTCGCCAACGAAAGCCTGGATCAGCAGCGCCTGGGCCTGCTTCTCCGGCAGGCCGCGCGCCTTCAGATAGAACAGCAGGCTGTCGTCCAGCGCGCCGGCGGTGGCGCCATGGCCGCAGGAAACGTCGTCGGCGAAGATCTCGAGCTCGGGCTTGTTGTCCGCCTCGGCTTCGTCCGACAGCAGCAGCGCCCGGGTCATCATCTTGCCGTCGGTCTTCTGCGCGTCGGGACGAACGATGATGCGACCCTGGAACACCGAATGGGCGCGGTCGTCGATCACGGCGCGGAAGATCTCGCGGCTGACGCAGTTCGGAACGGCATGGTCGACCACCAGCGTGGTGTCGCCGTGCTCCGTCTTCTTCAACAAGTTCACGCCGTTGATGGAGAGATCGCTGCCCTCGCCCGCCAGCGTGATGAAACCCTGCAAGCGGCTGACCGCGGCGCCGCTGGTCATGTTGAAGAAGTTGAGCCTGGTGTTGGCGCCGACGGTCACGAATTGCGAGGTGATGTTCACCGCATCGGGCGCATCGTCCATCAAGCGGATATGCGCGACGTCGGCGTTGTCGCCGATCGAGACGATGACGGCATCGTTGGCCTGGTAGGCCTTGGCGCCGGCCGCGACGAAACTCTCGATGATGGTGGCGCGGGCGCCCTTCGCGATCGCGATCTGCGAGCGGGTGAAGGCCGATGCCGAAGCAGCGGTCGCCACATGGATGATCTGGATCGGCGCAGGGAGCTGCGCACCCTCCGCGATCGACAGCACCACGCCGTCGGTCGCCAGCGCCGCGTTCAGCGCGATCACGGCGTCGGTCGACGCCGTCGTCAGGAGGCCGGCATCCTTCTCCAGCGCCTCCCGCAGCGTCGTGAGGCTCACTTCGGGTGCGAGCGCCTTCACGTCGGAGAGCTCGGCCGCGAACACGCCGTCGACCAACACCAGCTTGCGCGCGCCCGCGATTCCATGCGCCTTCACGGCTTTCTC
>NZ_AJQE01000108.1 GCF_000261685.1 Bradyrhizobium genomosp. I (2014)
ACCAGCGCGCGCAGGTCGGTGTATTTCCATTCCTCGATCCGGCGGTGCGGCAGGCCGAGACGCTCATAGCTCTCGAACGCCTCGCGGCGCGCCGCGATCACGGCCGGCGACCCCGGCAGGCGGCCTTCGGCGCTGGCGAAGAGATCGCCCACCGCGCGGCCGTTCCCGGTCTTTGCCACAGCAACGTTCATTGCAACCAATCCTTACGCGGCCTCGAACTGGGCGTAGCCGGAGGCTTCCAGCTCCAGCGCCAGCTCCTTGCCGCCGCTCTTCACGACGCGGCCCCTCGACATCACGTGCACGACGTCGGGAACGATGTAGTTCAGCAGCCGCTGATAGTGGGTGATGACGACCATCGCTCGCTTGGGCGAGCGCAGCGCGTTGACGCCGTCGGCCGCGATGCGCAGCGCGTCGATGTCGAGGCCCGAATCCATCTCGTCGAGGATGCACAGGCTCGGCTCGAACAGCGCCATCTGCAGCACCTCGTTGCGCTTCTTCTCGCCGCCGGAGAATCCGACATTGACGCCGCGCTTGAGCATGTCCTGCGGGATGTTCAACGACTTCGAGACCTCGCGGACCTTCTTCAGGAAGTCCGGCGTCGAATATTCATCCTCGCCGCGCGCCTTGCGCTGCGCGTTCAGCGCGGTGCGCAGGAAGTTCATGGTGGCGACGCCGGGAATCTCGACCGGATATTGGAACGCCAGGAACACGCCCTTCGCGGCGCGCTCCTCCGGCGCCATCTCCAGCAGGTCCTCGCCCTTGAACAGGATCTGGCCGTCGGTGACCTCGTAGCCGGGCTTGCCGGCGATGACGTGGGAGAGCGTCGACTTGCCGGAGCCGTTCGGCCCCATGATCGCGTGCACCTCGCCCTCGTTCACGGTCAGCGTCAGCCCGTGGAGGATCTCGCGCTCCTCGACACGAACCTTGAGGTCTTTCACTTCAAGCAAAGCCATCATGTTTTTCCATCTATCTCCTCATCCTGAGGAGCGCCGCAGGCGCGTCTCGAAGGATTGAGGCCACCAATCTTTCCGGTATCCATCCTTGGAGACGGCCGCTTGCGCGGCCTCCTCGGGATGAGGTCCGAGCTAACCGACCGACCCTTCCAGCGAGATCGAGATCAGCTTCTGCGCTTCGACCGCGAACTCCATCGGCAGTTGCTGCAGCACGTCCTTGACGAAGCCGTTGACGACGAGGCCGACCGCCTCTTCCTGCGAAAGCCCGCGCTGGATGCAGTAGAACAGCACGTCCTCGGAGATCTTCGAGGTCGTCGCCTCGTGCTCGAACGTCGCCGACGAGTTCTTGGCCTCGATGTACGGCACGGTGTGCGCGCCGCATTTGTCGCCGATCAGCAGCGAGTCGCAGGCCGTGAAGTTGCGCGCGCCGGTCGCTTTCCGGTGTGCGGTGACAAGCCCGCGATAGGTGTTCTGCGACTTGCCGGCGGCAATGCCCTTGGAGATGATCCGGCTCGACGTGTTCTTGCCGAGATGGATCATCTTGGTGCCGCTATCCACCTGCTGGAAGCCGTTCGAGATCGCGATCGAGTAGAACTCGCCGCGCGAGTTGTCGCCGCGCAGGATGCAGCTCGGATATTTCCAGGTGATCGCCGACCCCGTCTCGACCTGGGTCCAGGAGATCTTGGAGTTGGCGCCGCGGCAGTCGCCACGCTTGGTGACGAAATTGTAGATGCCGCCCTTGCCTTCCGAATTGCCCGGATACCAGTTCTGCACCGTCGAATATTTGATCTCGGCATCGTCATGCGCGACGAGTTCGACCACGGCGGCATGCAGCTGGTTCTCGTCGCGCTGCGGCGCGGTGCAGCCTTCGAGATAGGAGACGTAGGAGCCCTTGTCGGCGATGATCAGCGTGCGCTCGAACTGGCCGGTGTTGCGCTCGTTGATGCGGAAATAGGTCGACAGCTCCATCGGGCAGCGCACGCCCGGCGGCACGTAGACGAACGAGCCGTCGGAGAACACCGCCGAGTTGAGCGTCGCGTAGAAATTGTCCGAGGTCGGAACCACCGATCCCAGATATTTCTGCACCAATTCAGGATGCTCGCGGATCGCCTCCGAGATCGGCATGAAGATCACGCCGGCCTTCTTCAGCTCCGCCTTGAACGTGGTCGCAACCGAGACCGAGTCGAACACCGCATCGACCGCGATCTTGCGGCGCGCGGGATCTTCCTCGCCCACCTTCGGCTCGACGCCTTCGAGCATGGCGACCTCCCGCAAGGGGATGCCGAGCTTCTCGTAGGTCTTCAGGATCTCCGGATCGATCTCATCCAGTGACGAGACCGTCTTCTTCGGCTTCGGCGCCGCGTAGTAATAGAGATCCTGGAAGTCGATCCTGGGATAGTCGACACGCGCCCAGGTCGGCTCCTGCATGGTCAGCCAGCGCCGATAGGCCTCCAGCCGCCACTGCAGCATCCAGTCGGGTTCGTTCTTCTTCTGCGAGATGAATTTTACGATCTCTTCCGACAGCCCCTTGGGGGCCTTCTCGGAGTCGATCAGGGTCTCAAACCCATAACGATACTGGTCGACGTCGATGCGCTTCACGCGCTCGACCGTCTCTTGTACGGCTGGCATTCCATCCTCCGCTCGCGGTTTCAAGGACCGCGGTGGATCAAACTCGGACGAGTATTACGATATTTCTGTGCGGAAAGCACGGGCTTAGAACCGTTCAAGCCGTGTTTCGTCGCTCAACCCTTAAGTAGGGTATTACCAAGCTTTCGCCAAGCCTCTAACGCCCTGTTGATGTCCTCTGGTCCCGTGGACCAGCCCAGACTGAGACGCACCGCTCCCTGGGCCATCGCGGGATCGTAGCCCATCGCCGACAGGACATGGGACGGCTGGACCTTTCCGGAGGAGCAGGCGGAACCGGAGGAGACCGCGATACCTTCCAGGTCGAAGCCGATCACGGCGGTTTCGGCCTTCAGGCCAGGCGCGGTGAAGAGCACGGTATTCGGCAAACGCGCCACATTGTCCGCAAAGACCGTCGCCCCGGCAATGCCGCAAAGGCCATTTTCCAAACGATCTCTGAGGGTTACCATTCGCTTCACATCCTCCGGCAGAGCCTGAAGCGTGACCTTTGCCGCGGCCCCGAAGCCGGCGATCCCCGCGACATTCTCGGTTCCGGCGCGACGGTTGAGCTCCTGCCCGCCGCCACGCAGCACCGGCTCCAGGCCGCCGACCCCCTCGGCCATCACCAGTGCGCCAACCCCCTTGGGGCCGCCGATCTTGTGCGCAGAGAAGGTGGCAAGGTCGGCGCCTACTGACTTGATATCGAACGGAATTTTGCCCAGGGCCTGGACCGCATCGACGTGCAGGAGGCCGCCGGCCTCGTGGACGACGCTTGCGGCTTCAGCGACGGGCTGGAGCGCGCCGGTCTCGTTGTTGGCGGCCATGATCGAGACCAGGGCTGGCGGGCCGTCCTTGAGCTGCGTCTTTAAATGATCGAGGTCGACCACGCCGGAGCGCGTGACCTGGATCAGGCCGATCCTGTCCACGGGGAACCGGCCGCCGGCGAGCACGGAAGCATGTTCAACTGCCGAGACCAGCAGCCGCTCGACAGGGCCGCCAGAAGACCCCCGCAAGCCCGGCGACAGCGCCATCGCGTTCGCCTCGGTTCCAGCGGAGGTGAAGACGACGTTCCGCGGCAGCGCGCCGACCGCGGCTGCAAGCGTCGCGCGGGCCTCCTCGACCAGCCGCCGCGCCTCCCGCCCCTCGGCATGGATCGATGACGGATTGCCGGCCAAATCCCAGGCGGCGAGCATCGCACTGCGAGCTTCCGCGCGCAGCGGCGTGGTCGCATTCCAATCGAGATAAACGCGCGTCGGCATGCAGTATTATATTACCCGATGAGAAAACCGTGGCCTGGCGGCCCGCCCGCCGGACATGGCGCTCCGGCACGCCCTTGGCAACCGCGATTCCATATCCGCGGCGCCCGATGACATCGCAATGACACGCTAACACCTTGAGCCCATTGGGTGATGTTCAAGATGCTTGCTTTTTGACCCTCAGCCTATGTTAGAAGCGCACCGTCAAGTCACCGCGCGCTCTCAGCGCATCACCGCAAGGCGCGCCTTCTCACCCGTCATTCGCGCTTCCGTCGGCATCTGCCGATGAAGCCATAATCGGTTGATTGCTAGGGATCATCTCTCCAGGAAATCAATCAAGAGATCACCGATGCCCGAAGTCATTTTCACCGGCCCTGCTGGCCGTCTCGAAGGCCGCTATCACCCGGCCAAGCAGAAGAACGCGCCGATCGCGATGATCCTGCATCCACATCCGCAGTTCCACGGCACGATGAACCATCAGATCGTGTACCAGTGCTACTACGCCTTCGCGCATCGCGGCTTCTCGGTGCTGCGCTTCAATTTCCGCGGCGTCGGCCGCAGCCAGGGCTCGTTCGACCACGGCACCGGCGAATTGTCGGATGCGGCCGCCGCGCTCGACTGGGCGCAGACCATCAATCCTGAAGCGCGCGCCTGCTGGGTCGCCGGCTTCTCGTTCGGCGCCTGGATCGGCATGCAGCTCCTGATGCGCCGTCCCGAGGTCGAAGGCTTCATCTCGATAGCCCCGCCTGCCAACCTCTACGACTTCTCGTTCCTCGCGCCCTGCCCGTCGTCGGGCCTGATCGTGCATGGCGAGAAGGACGCGGTGGTGCCGCCCAAGGACGTCAACACGCTGGTCGAGAAGCTGAAGACGCAGAAGGGCATCGTGATCGATCAGCAGATCATCCCCGGCGCCAACCATTTCTTCGACGCCAAGCTCGAGCCGCTGATGGAAACCATCACGGCGTATCTGGACATGCGGCTGGCGAACGTGCGCTGAGGCTTCTCCGTGCCCCGGACGCGGTGCATCACGCAGTGATGCGCCGCAGAGCCGGGGCCCATCTTGCTATCTCGCATCGCCACTATGGGTCCCGGTTCTGCGAAGCAGCGCTGCGCGCCGCATCGCGCCCGGGACACGGCCTCGACACAAACTCGTTTGCAACGAACTCGTGCCCCGGACGCAGCGCAGCGCTCCTTCAGCGATGCGCTGCAGAGCCGGGGCCCATCCATCGCCGGGATAGAGTTTAGCGAAATCCGGGCTGTGACATCACGCCGCAAGCTTGAGCAGATGCGCGTCGTGCCGCACGAGGAAGGCGCGCAGCAATTGCGGATAGTCCGCGCCGACCGCAGAACGCACGCTCGGACGTCTCGCGAGTTCGGCCCGCCACGTCCTCACCTTCTGCAACTCCTTGAAGATGCCGAGCTCCGCAAGCTCATCGAACACATCGAAATAGCGGAAGATCGGCGCGAACACCGCGTCGACCAGGCTGAATGCCTCGCCTGCGAAATACGGGCCCGCGCCAAGCGCGGCCTCGACACGCGCGAATTTCGCCGCGAGTGCCTGACGCTTGCTTTCGAACGTCGCAGGGTCGGTCGTGGTCTCCAGGCCCCAGAGATCGCCGAGGATCGCCGAGCCGAACTCCATCCAAGCGCGATGCTCAGCGCGCTCGAGGGCTTCGGCTGGATGCAGCCTCACGCCGCCCTGCGTCTCCTCGATGTACTCGCAAATCACGTTGCTCTCGAACAGCGCGACCTCGCCCTTCTCCGTCGTCACCACCAGCACCGGCACCTTGCCGAGCGGCGAAAGCTTCAAGAACCAGTCGGGCTTGTTGGCGAGATCGATGTCGATCCGCTCGAATGGCACGCCCTTTTCCTTCAGCGCGATCACCGCGCGCTGCACGTAGGGACAAAGCTTGTGGCTGATGAGCTTGAGCGAAGTCGTCATGGCAATGATCCCGGCGGTTAGATGCAGCTGCATTGAATATAGATGCACTTGCATACACTCGTCAAGATGGATGCATCTGCATCAACTGCGGTGGCCTCAGGGCCGTGCGATCACCCCGCCCGTCATCGGCATCGGCACGCCGGTGGTGGCCGGATAGGACAACGGCAAGCCCTTCAGGCCGCGCGCAGCGAGGAAGCCGAAGGCCTGCGCCTCGATGGCGTCGGAGGCCCAGCCGAGCGTCTCGGCGGCTTCAACGGTGGCCGAGCCCACCCGCTCCCGCAGCATCCGCAGCATGGTGAGGTTGCGGGCGCCGCCGCCGCAGACGATCCAGCTACGCGGCCGGCGCGGCAGAAGCGGAATGATGCGGGCGATCGCGGCCGCGGTGAAGGCGGTCAGCGTCGCCGCGCCGTCGGCCGGAGGCGTCTCCCCGAGCTTCAGGGTGGCAAAGTCGTTGCGGTCGAGCGATTTGGGCGGCGGCAGCGCAAAGAACGGCAGCTCCAGCGCGCGGGCAATCCAGGCCTCATCCGCCTTGCCGAGCGCTGCGAACTTTCCTTCCGCATCGAACGCCTGGTTCATGGTGCGGTACATGAAATCGTCCAGCAGCGCATTGCCGGGGCCGGTATCGCAGGCGATCAGCGTATCGTTGCCGTCGATATAGGTGATGTTGGAGACGCCGCCGATATTGACCACGACGATCGGCCCCTCTCGCTCCAACGAATTGGCCAGCGCCCGGTGGTAGACCGGCACGAGGGGCGCGCCCTGCCCGCCCGCCTCGACGTCGGCGGCGCGGAAATCATGCATCACGGGGATATGGATCGCCCTCGCCAGTGCCGGCGCGTCGCCAATCTGCACCGTGAGCCGTTTTTCGGGCCGGTGCAGCACGGTCTGGCCGTGAAAGCCGACGATGTCGATGTCCTCCGGCCTCATGCGGTTCTGGGCGACGAACGCGGCAACGGCCTCGGCATGGGCCTGCGTCACCGCACGCTCGGCTTCGGCCAGGATGCCCGGCCGAGCGTCGCGTTGCGAAAGGTGCACGGCCTCATTCAGCGCCCGGCGCAGCAGGTTGCGCTCTGCCGGACTATAGGCCCGGTAGCCGGACGGCCCGAACGCCTTCACCTGCTTTCCGTCGGTTTCGATCAGCGCGACGTCCACCCCGTCCAGCGAGGTGCCGCTCATCAAACCGAGTGCCGTCAACATCATGGATCAGCGTCCTCAAGAGACCCGCCCTGGCCTGCCGATCTTGTGCCAGAGGGACACATCTTATAATGCCAACGCGCCAAGTGGCGGGCGGTCATCGGGTTCCCCCCGAAAACCCTTAAATTGCCCCCAAAACAGTAAACCAAGAATTGTCAGGCACGCCGACAGATGACCGCATTTAAATCTAAATCGGATTTCCTCAATATCCTGCAGGAACGTGGATTCATCCACCAGTGCTCCGATTTCGAGGGGCTGGATGCGCTTGCCGCCAAGGGCGAGGCCATCGCCTATGTCGGCTACGATTGCACCGCCCGCTCGCTGCACATCGGCAATTACCTGACCATGATGATGCTGCACTGGCTGCAGCAGTCCGGCAACAAGCCGATCACGCTGATGGGCGGCGGCACCACCATGGTGGGCGATCCCTCCGGCAAGGACGAGACGCGCGCGATGCGCACAATCGCCGAGATCGAGGCCAACAAGGAATCGATCCGCGGCGTGTTCGCAAAGGTGCTGCGTTATGGCGAGGGCAAGAGCGACGCCATCATGCTCGACAATGCGGAGTGGCTGACCAAGCTGAACTGGATCGAGATGCTGCGCGATGTGGGCCGGCACTTCTCGGTCAACCGCATGCTGACCATGGACTCGGTGCGGCTGCGTCTCGAGCGCGAGCAGGAGATGAGCTTCATCGAGTTCAACTACATGGTCTGCCAGGCCTACGACTTCGTCGAGCTGGCCAGGCGCACCGGTTGCCACCTCCAGATGGGCGGCTCGGACCAGTGGGGCAACATCATCATGGGCGTCGATCTCGGCCGCCGCATGGGGACCCACCAGCTGTTCGCGCTGACGACGCCGCTGCTGACGACCGCGTCGGGCGCCAAGATGGGCAAGACCGCGCAAGGCGCGGTCTGGCTCAATGCCGACCAGTTCAGCCCTTACGATTTCTGGCAGTACTGGCGCAACACCGAGGACGCCGACGTCGGCAAGTTCCTGAAGCTGTTCACGACGCTGCCGATCGCCGAGATCAACAAGCTCGAATCGCTCGGCGGCTCGGAGATCAACGAGGCCAAGAAGGTGCTCGCGACCGAAGCGACCGCGCTGCTGCACGGCCGCGACGCCGCGAACGAAGCGGCGGAGACCGCGCACCGCACCTTCGAGGAAGGCGCGCTCGCCGTGAGTCTGCCGACCGTGGAAATTCCGCGTGGCGAGCTCGACGCCGGCCTCGGCGTGCTCAACGCCTTCGTCAAGGCAGGCTTGGTTGCCTCCAACGGCGAAGCGAGGCGCCAGATCAAGGGCGGCGGCCTGCGCGTCAACGACGCGCCGATTACCGACGAGAAGATGGCGCTGTCGGCGGGCAATCTGACGCCGGAAGGCGTGATCAAGCTGTCCTTCGGCAAGAAGAAGCACGTGCTCATCAAGCCTGCATAGGCGTATGAGCTTTTCACTGCTTGTCAGGGCGCGCCGAAGCGCGCTCCCTGACGGCAATGGACCAGAACACGCCCAAGGAAGCGAGCACGGAAGCGAGCAAGGAACGAGCCGGAAGCACCGGGCCGAACGCGGTGCGCACCGCACTCGTCGTGCTCGGCCTGTGCTTTACGCTGGCGGTTCTTGGGCGCGGGCTCAGCGAGAGCTTCACTGTCTTCCTGAAGCCAATTTCCGAAAACTTCGGCTGGGATCGCGCCCAGGTCGTTTCGATCTATTCCCTCACCTGGCTCGTCAGCGGGCTGACCGCGCCGCTGGTCGGCCGCCTGTTCGATCATTCCGGACCGCGCATCGTCTATGCGCTCGGACTGTTCCTGCTCGGCGCGGCCTTCCTGATCGCAAGTCACGCGCAAGCACTCTGGCAATTCCAGCTTTCGATCGGCATCTGCCTCGGCATCGGCGTTGCCTTCATCGGCAATGTGCCCAACTCGATCCTGCTCGGCCGCTGGTTCGGTCCAAAGCTGCCGACCGCCATGGCGGTGGTCTATTCGGCGATGGGCGGCGGCGTGCTGGCATTGCTGCCGGCCTCGCAGCTTCTGATCGATCATCTCGGCTGGCGCGAGACCTATCAGGTCTACGCCCTCGCCGCGCTCGGGCTGCTGGTGCCCCTTCTGCTCCTGCCCTGGCGCATGTTCGCGGCCGGCTCACCGCACGTCACCAAGAAGAGCGATCCGGATTTCGTCGACGGCGGCTGGACGCTTGTGAGCGCGATGCGTCACCATGCCTTCTGGGCACTGTTCTCGACCTTCTTCTTCACCGCGGTCGGCATGTATTCCATCGCGGCGCAGATCGTGGCCTATCTGATCGACGCCGGCTTTCCGCC
>NZ_AJQE01000109.1 GCF_000261685.1 Bradyrhizobium genomosp. I (2014)
CCTGGGGATTCTCGGGCGTCGTGCTGGTGTTCGGCATGCTCGGCGTCTCGGCGCTTGACGGGCTGATCGGGCGGCGGCCATCGGTACTGCTCAGCTACGCGATCTCGATCCTCGGCATCGTTCTGCTCTGGCTGCTGCAATACTATCCGAACGTCATCCTGCTCACCGGGTTCGTCGTCTGCTTCGGCAGCATGATGGGCTCGCGCGGGCCGTTGATCACGGCGACCGCGATGAAGGTCTTTCGCGGCAAGCGCGTCGGCACCATCTTCGGCACGATCTCGATCGGCAGCGGCTTGGGCTCGGCGTTCGGCTCATGGAGCGGCGGTCTGATTCACGATGCAACGCACGGCTACAATCTCCTGCTGGTCTTCGCACTTGCGAGCGTGATCCTCGGAATGATTCCATTCCTGGTCGTCCCCGCCCTGCGGGAGTAGGTCTCCCTGACGTAACCTGCATCCCTTGGCTTCACCGGGAAATTACCTATGAGCGCGAGGCGAACACACGCAAAAAGAGCGGATCGCCCACGGCTCAAGGCCGGGCCTGCGGTGTTTTGTCCGACATGACAAAAATGTCAGCGCGGAATTGATCCTGGGTGGCTTGCGAGACGAAACTGAATGCGGTCCAAGTCGCAGCATTGGATGGAGGGCAAACCAATGGACTTTCCCTATCTCACTCGCTTTCAACCGGTTCTCCTGAGCCTGTTTCGCTTCATCACCGGCCTCTTGCTGTTCCAGTACGGCGTCGCCAAACTGTTCAAGTTTCCGGTGCTCCCCTACTTCGCGAACATCCCGCCGCTGATCTACGCGGCCGGTGCGCTGGAACTCGTGCTCGGCGCGCTCCTGATGATCGGCCTGTTTACCCGCCTCAGCGCCTTCATCTTGTCGGGTGAAATGGCCTTCGCCTACTTCATGGGCCACATGTTCAAGGGCGAGACGCCGGTGTTTCTGCCGCTGCTCAACGGCGGCACCGCCGCGATCCTGTTCTGCTTCGCCTGCCTGTACATCTCAGCAGCTGGCAGCGGCTCGGTGAGCGTCGATGCCGCGATGGGCAAGGAGAGGGACGCCGGCGGCGGTGCTTTTGCGCGACGCTGACGCGCTTCGCCGGTTAACCTGAAAGCAAGACGGCACCGGCGGATCCGCCGGTGCCGGGTCAGCGCGCACCCAGCACGTTCCAGATGAGAACGAGGGCAGCCACGAGCAGCACGGACATGATGATGCGATGAACGAATCGGTTCATTAGCGCTCCTGCCAGGCTGGCCGACCACCAACGCGAAAGACCAATCCTCTCCGGCATCCGCACCGGCCTGCCCCGACGCCTGTCGTCGATTTGGTAGCAGGATTGCGCACAAGGCTGCACAGCAGCTTTCGCGCGGCACGCTTCTGCGCGCCTATGTTCATGATTGGTAAGAACTTCATGCTACCCATGCGAGCAATAACAACCATTCGTAGGGGCTGTGATGAAGTTGCTGAGCCATCTGAAGATCCGCATCAAGCTCGCCAGCATGGTTTGCCTTGCGGCCCTCACAGTCACAGCCATCATCGGTGTATCGGCCGTTCTCAGCAAGAGCCGCATGATGGAAGACCGCGTCCAGCAAATGCGGACCGCGGTGGAGCTCCTCTACAACTACGCGCAATCGCTCCAGGACGAGGTGACCGCCGGCAAGCTGACGTCCGCCGAGGCCAAGACGATGTTCCATCAGCGCGGCCGCCGCATGAGCTTCAATGGCGGTCAGGGCTACCCGGTCGTCTACAACGCCGATACCTCCTTGGTCGCGAACGGCGCCAACCAGCAGCTCGAAGGCAAGATCACCGGCGCCAAGGATTCCAACGGCGTGCTGATCGCCGACGCCATTATCAAGGCCGGCAGCGAGACCGCGCAAGGCGGCGTGACCTCCTATCTCTATCCCCGCCCCGGCCAGACCGAGCCGGTCCGCAAGACCGTGTTCGCGCGCAAATTCGCGCCCTGGAACGTGACCATCAGCTACGGCCTCTATGTCGACGACATCGACGCCGACGTGCACGCATTGACGCTGGAGCTTGCCGCGATCGGCCTCGGCCTGATGCTGCTGATGGCGACGCTGTCCTGGCTGATTGCCCGCGACGTGCTCAGCGCGCTCGACCGCCAGAAGAACCGGATGCAGGAGATCGCCGAGGGCGCCATCGACAGGCCGGTCGAGGAGACCGACCGCGGCGACGAGATCGGCCGCATGGCCGAAACCCTCGAAATCCTGCGCCAGACGGCGCTGACCGCCCGCACGCTCGAGGCCGAGCAGGTCGCCACCAAGACCCGCAGCGAGCAGGAGAAGCGCGACGCCCTGATCGCGCTCGCCGACCGCTTCGATGCCTCCGTCGGCCAGCTCGTCGGCCTGATGGCCTCCGGCTCCGGCGAGCTCGAGACCACCGCCAAGTCGATGTCCTCGACCGCCGAAGGCACCAACCGCCGCGCCGCCGTGGTCGGTTCGGCCGCCACCGAAGCCAGCCAGCGCGTCCAGACCGTCGCCGCTGCCGCCGAGGAGCTCTCCTCCTCCATCACCGAGATCAGCCGTCAGGTCGCGCAATCGGCCGAGGTGACCGGCCGTGCCGTGGACAGCGCCCGCCGCACCGACACCATCGTCCGCGCATTGTCCGACGGCGCCCAGCAGATCGAGCATGTCGCCGAGCTGATCTCCAGCATCGCGGCACAGACCAACCTGCTCGCGCTCAATGCCACCATCGAGGCGGCCCGCGCCGGCGAAGCCGGCCGCGGCTTTGCCGTCGTCGCTTCCGAGGTGAAGTCGCTGGCGAGCCAGACCGCGGAAGCCACCCGCGAGATCGGCGACAAGATCGCCCAGATCCAGGGCGCCACCAAGGAAGCGGTGGACGCCATCGGCGGCATCACCGCCACCATCGAGGAGGTCAGCCGCATCGCCACCTCGATCGGCGCGGCGATCGAGGAGCAGGGCGCCGCCACCGCCGAGATCGCCCGCAGCGTCTCGCAGACCGCCGAGGCCACCAAGGAGGTCACCACCAATATCGGCGTCGTCTCCACCGCCGCCAACGAGACCGGCAACGCCGCCGGCATGGTGCTCGCCGCAGCCAGCAACCTCTCCAAGCAGGCCGAGCAGCTCTCCGGCGAAGTCGGGACGTTCCTAGCGGGCGTGCGCGCGGCGTAGGCCGTACAAAGATCCAATGCGATCGTCGTCATGCCCGGGCTTGTCCCGGG
>NZ_AJQE01000110.1 GCF_000261685.1 Bradyrhizobium genomosp. I (2014)
AGACAGTCCGTCCTCCCTTTATCGTCGCGCCAGACTGCAACCGCTCGAGAGCTGACGCGTCGATCCGGTCGAGCCGCCGTTCGACTGCGACGGGAATTCCTCGAACGGCGAGTTCTGCTTGCCGGTGTTGAATTCGAAGATCTTGCGGAACAGGCCGGGAGCCATCGCCGAGATCGGATTGACACGCATCACGGGTGCCGCCGGCGTGCCGACGACCTCGTAGGTCACGCCGATCAGCCCCTCGTTGTTGCCGCCGCCGAGGAAGATGCCGAACAGCGGGATCTGGCCGAAGATGTTGTTGACGCCATACATCGGCACAAAGGTGCCGCTCATGCAGACCTGGTTGCCGGGATAGTCGATCGAGCCCTCGATGGTGGCGCCGATCATCGGGCCTTTCACGACGCCGTCACGGATCGTCAACGCGCCGTTCTGGCGGGTGAACTCGGCGCGCAGCGCACTGAAGGAGACGCCGTTGCCGGTGCCATTGGGCGCGCCGGCGGCGACGCGTTCGAGCTGCGCCTCGCCCTTCACCGTGAAGTCGCGAACGTTGATGAGGCCCTCGCGCGATGTGTTCGGCTCGGATGTCGGCGGCTCCATCGCCACCACCATCTGGCCGCCGACCGCCTTGGTGTAGGTGTCGGTGAAGCGCAGCAGCGCGCCGGCATCGTTGGTCTGGAGATAGATCACCTCGCGGTTGCCCTGCGCGCGGCCGCCGCGCAGGTCGGCCGCCACCGGCGTGTCGCGGCCGATCTTGCCGCTCAGCGTGAAGGCTTTGACGGCGCCGTTGCGCTTCGACATCTTGGCATCGACGCTGCGCATGGCCTCGCCGTTGAATCCGGCCACGGCGCCGAGCTTCACGTCGATGTCGAAATCGACGTTCTTCAGCTTGCTCTTGGCATCGTCCTTGGAATTGCCCGAGATCGCCGACTTCAGGAAACCGCGGCCGTCGAAGACGTCGCCGCGCATCGTGCCGCGCACCACGCCGTCCTGGCTGCGCTCCACCTTGAGCGACGCCTTGTCGCCGTCGGACGGCGCGTAGGTCGGGAAATTCGCATTCATGAGATCACCGTTCGCGTCGACCTCGAGCGAGCCCTTGATCGAGGCGCCGCCGCCCTCGATGACGATGTCCTCGAAACGCGTCGATTGCGCCGTCGGCACCACCTTGAAGCTGGCCTTGGCCGACTTGCCCGGCGGCTTGACCCAGCCGGGCAGGATGTTGTCGAGCTTGACCGAGGTCAGGTCGGCCTCGACGCCGAGCTTGGTCGTCTGATCCGGGCCGCTTGCGATCCTGCCCGACAGCTTGATCGGCAACGATCCGCTGACGGCGGGGCTCAGATCAAATCCCAGGCGCGCGCGGCTGGCATCGTCCAGCGTCGCCTGCAATCGGACGTCCGCATCGCCCTCGGCCGGCTTGCGATAGTCGAGCGAGGCCGCCTGCCCGTTGATCTTGACGTCGCCCTTGACCTGATAGCCCTGGTTATTGGCGACAATCTTGAGATTGTTCGCCTCCAGCTTCTGGTTCATCACCAGCTTGTCGGCGGCAAAGCCGTTGAGGTCGGCGGTGACGGCATAGGTGGTGTCGGCCTTGGTCAGCTCACCCTTGACCGGCATGCCGAGCTGGATGTTCGCCGAGAACGTCCCCTTGCTGGTGCTGGGATCGACGACGGTCGACGACAGATCGCTCAGGCGGTCATTGGCGAGCATTTCGGCCGCCGCAGGCACCGATCCGTCGACGCGAAACTTCGTTCGCGACGGCGACGGCTTGGGCGCCATGTCCGGCACCTCGAAGGTGAAGTCGGAGATCGTGATCTTGCGGCCGGCGGGCGTATCGGCAACGCCCTGCCCGATGTTCACGGTCGCGGTGCGTCCGGTCACGCGCGCCTTCAAATCGGCATCACGCACCACCGGCATGCCGTCCACGGGGCGGACCGCGACGCCGCTCGCCACGATGTTGACCGAGAGGCCGTCGTCCGGAATGGGCGGGCCCCTGCGGGGCAGGTTCTTGGTCGGCGAGTTGATGCCGATCTCGATGCGCTGGAGCGTTCCGCGCTCGATCCGTTCGATCACCCATTCACGCAATTCGGGAACGACCAGCGTCGGCCACATCCGCTTCAAGGCAGAGGCCGACATCGGCGTTCCCGCAAAGCCCAGCGTCAGCCGCGGCTCGCCGGAATAGTCGATGGCACCGGTGCCGGCGACGCCGATCTCGCCATTGCTGATGTCGGCCTGCGTCAGCAAGAGGCGTTTGTGATCTGTGTCGAAGCGGAATCCGATCGCAATGCGGTTGAAGACGAGCGGCGGCTCGTTGTCGATGCCGCCGAGCAGAATCGAACCGCCGCTGAAACCGAGCTGCCAGTCGTTGGTGGTGCCGTTGGGCGGCTCGAGATGAGCCAGCAGCGTCAGGCGGTTCGCACCGGAGAGAACCTTGAACGGAGCGACCAGCACGCGCCGGTTGGCGTCCCACTCGACGTTGATCTCGGCCGAGTCGATTCCCATCGGATAGTCGGGCGTGTCGGTGTCGATGATGTTGCCGGCGCCGACCGCGATCTTGCCGCTGAAGAAGGTCGGGACGCCATCGCGGCCGAGTTCGCCCTTGAGCTCGCCGGTCAGCGGCAGGTCGGCGGTATAGGTGAGGTCCTTCACCCGCAGCGCCAAGAGGATGTTGGAGGTCGAGACCTTGTCGGCCTTGATGTCGACCGAACGCACGCCGTTCTCGGCAGGGCCGATCGTGGCGCGCAGCATCCAGGGGTGCGCGCCCTCCTCGCCGAGGCTGAGCGCGACGCCGCCGCGGCTCGGCCGGCGCAGGCTGAGCGTGATGTTCTCAAAGGTCCATTTGCTGCCGCGCTGCTGATCGTCGACGATCAGATTGCCGTTCTTCAGGCCGATCTCGTTGAGGTTCTGGCCGTCGAGGCCGGTCATGCTCAGACTGTCGAGCCAATCGAGGCCCTGGAGGATGCCGCTCTGCGCGGCCGCCTGCGGTGCGGCCTGTGATGCCTCCGGGCTCGCAGGCGCGGTCGCGAATGGCGGCGGCGGGACACCGCTGCGCGGGAATGTCGGCGGCAGGCCGGCATCCTTCTTGGACGCGACACCCGTCGCCAGCGGCTTGGCTGTATCGCCGGCCGACACGGTGACAGTGCCGTCAGGAGCAATGCGAATTGCGAGCTCGGCATCAACGAGATTGAGGCTCTCGGCGCGCAGATGCCCCATCAGCAGACCCGCCCCCGACAGCCTCACCTCGGCCTTCGGTGCGCTGGCGACGATGGCGTGATCGCGGTCGCGAACGATGATGTCCCGGATGCGGACGGCAATGCGGACCCGGCCGGCGCGCTCGATCTGGGTGCCGCCGACCTCAACCGTGTTGCCGTGACCGATATTGTCCTCGATCGCGGCCGCCAGCCATGGCGTTGCGATGTCCAGATTGATGGGACCGGCGCCGAGCCGCCACCACACCGCACCAAAACAGCCGACGAAAATGGCGACCAGGGTGCCGACGACAACGACCAGGCGCTTCAGCCAGCGACCACCACCCAGCCAGCGGCGCAACGCGCCGAATCCGTCACCGACGCGGTGGAATCCCGAACCGGAACGAGCCAGCAGCCGGCGTGCACGATGGCCCGCCGCCGCTTCCTGATCCGGATCCCAGTCGGCGTCGTCCCAATCCTGCGGCTCATATTGGCCGCCGCGCCGATCGAAATCCCGGTTGTGGTCCTGGGGCGACGTATTCCTTGCCATTGCCTCTCGATACAGGCGCCCGTCATAGGATTGAGCACCGCCGGGACCGCAGCCGTCCAGGGGAAGTGAAGCTCCCTGCGCCGGCACTGCCGCCATACCTCGAATATTCCTGCTGTTCGTCATTTCGCCCCGGGAGCGCGTTCAACGAGCAGATGGGTGGTGTGTGGAATTCCTTGTAACCATACTCCGGCGTCGTCAGACTTGCCCAGCCGAGGGCGCGATTCCGGCACGCTGGACGAGAGCTGCAATACCGCTTCGGTTGACCCGCCGAAAGCGTCGAAAGGAAGGCGTATGTCCAAGAAATCCCGAAAGAAATCGTCCAAAACGTCCTCCGGCAGTTCGACCGCCAAAAAGAAGACCGCAAAAACGCGGGCATCGACTCAGGCACGGTCCGCGACAACACAGCGGACACCGGCCAGCAAATCAACCGGGACCATAGCAAAAGCAGGATCACATAAGGCCGCATCGAAACAGTTAAGTTCATCCAAATCAGCCTCTCGCCCGCCCGCTGCGGCGAGGTCCGGCCTGGCCGCGGGCCAGAAGGCGCCCGCCTTCCGCCTGCCCCGCGACGGCGGCGAATTGGTCACGCTGGCAGACTATGCCGGTCGAAAGCTCGTCCTGTTCTTCTACCCCCGGGCCGACACACCCGGCTGCACCCGCGAGGCGATCGACTTCACCCGCCTGGCCGATGCCTTCGCTGCCGCCGGCACCGCCGTGCTCGGCATCTCCGCCGATCCGTTAAAGGCCCAGGAGAAGTTCCGCGACAAGCACAAGCTGGGCGTCCCCCTCATCTCGGATGAGACACATGAGATGCTGGAGGCCTATGGCGCCTGGGGCCAAAAGTCCATGTATGGCAAAAGCTTCCTGGGAATTCTTCGCACCACGATATTGATCGGGACCGACGGCAGGGTGGCCCGGATCTGGCGCAATGTCCGGGTCGACGGTCATGCCGATGAGGTGCTGGAGGCGGCAAGAAGCCTTTAACCAGTCCGTTGAATTCGCCTGTTCCCATTTCCGGAAAATTAACCATGACCGGCCCAGATTGCTGCGGCAATTGAGCCGGAAGGAGCCCACCCGACCGGCGCGGGAGTGCCGATGTCGAAAAGTTCTGCCCAATACTCGCACTACCCCCAGCATCATCCTCATGACCACGGACGCGCCTTCCAACGCCGTCCGGCCGCCCCGGCGGCGGCCGCCGCGATTCCCCTGCCCGCCGCTGACGACGCCTACACCATTGTCCATGCCGGCAAGCAGGTCCGCTTCGGCCCTGTGGTGTTCTGGATCGTGGTCGGCACCGTCGTGCTGCTCGGGCTGTGGTCGGCCGCGACGGCCACTTATTTTGCGTTCCGTGACGACGTCCTGACCCGGCTGATCGCCCGGCAGGCCGAGATGCAATATGCCTATGAGGACCGCATCGCCGAGCTGCGCGCCAAGGTCGACCGCACCACCAGCCGCCAATTGCTCGACCAGGAACAGTTCGACCAGAAACTCGACCAGATCATGAAGCGCCAGACGGCGCTGGAGTCCCGGGCCACGGCGCTCGGGGCCATGCCCGACGTGACCGGCTCGATTCCCCGCTCCGCACCGCAGCGTGGCGATTCAAGCCAGACCACGCCAAAGCCGTCGCCGATCAGCGACACCGTCATCTTCGTGGCGCCGCCGGACCGCGAAGCGCGCCTCGAATCGCGTGCCCCGACCGTCGTGGCGCCGCCAGTCAGCCAATTCGCCAGGAACAACGGTTTCGACAACGTGCTGGCCCGGCTCACGAACTCGCTCGACCAGGTCGAGCGGCGCCAGATGGCGGCGCTCAGCGCCGTCGAGGAAAGCATGGATTCACGCATGCGCCGGATGCGCGGCGTGGTCAGCGATCTCGGCCTGAACCTCGCCCATCTCGAAGCTGCCGTGCCGCGCGCCGCGATGGGCGGGCCCTTCGTTCCCGTCAAATTGACGGCCAATGCAGGACCGTTCGAGAAGCAGCTCTATCGCATCAACACCACGCGCGCCGAGATGGACCGCCTCAACCGCACGCTGGCGCTGGTGCCCTACCGCAAGCCCGTCATCGGCGAAGTCGAGTTCACCTCCGGCTTCGGCGTGCGCAGTGATCCTTTCCTCGGACGGCCCGCGATGCACACCGGGCTCGACTTCCGCGCCGCCAGCGGCGATCCCGTTCGCGTCACCGCCAACGGCAAGGTGGTTTCGGCGGGCTGGTCCGGCGGCTACGGCCGCATGGTCGAGGTCGATCACGGCAATGGGTTATCGACGCGCTATGGCCATCTCTCCGAGATCAATGTCAGGGTCGGCGAGATCGTGAAGATCGGCCAGGTGATCGGACTCGTCGGCTCGACCGGCCGCTCCACCGGTCCGCATCTGCACTATGAGACCCGCATCGAGGGCGAAGCAGTCGATCCGCAGAAATTCCTGCGCGCCGGGGTCCGGCTCAGCGCGGGCTAGACCCTCGCTTCTCTTTTCGCCTCCTGCTCGCCCCCCGCGATCTTCCCTTGTCAGGCCGGGAGCTTACGCGCCGCGGCGCAGCAGGCCAAATGCGCGCCCGTCGATCACGAGCAGCGCGCTGCCGATGACGATTGCGCCCACGATCTCGCGCATGGAGATCGGCTCGCCCAGCACCAGCCAGCCCAGCAGGATGGCGGTGACGGGAATGAGCAGCGTCACCAGCATGACGTTGCTCGCACCCGAGCGCCGTATGATCTGAAAGAAGACGATGTAAGCGAGCGCCGTCGACAGGGCGGCAAGGCCGAGCACCGCCAGCCATGTCGTGAGGCCCGGCGCTGCAAGGCGCCAGGGCCGCTCCACCACGCCCGCGACAATCGCCATCATCACCGTCGATGCCATCAGCTGAAACGTCGCCGCGCCCAGCGGGGCTGCGTCCTTCAGCATTCGCCGCGCCGCCAGCGCCGCAAAGCCATAGCTCAGTGCGCCGCCGAGGCAGAGCAGGATACCGAGCCCCTGCCCCGGTCTCGTCTCGATGCCCCACCCGCGCAGGATGACCACGCCGACGACGCCAAGCGCTACGCCAGCGACCCGCCTCATCCGCAATGCTTCCTCGCCAGCGGCAGCCATCACGACCACCGCGAACAACGGCGTGGTGGCATTCAGGATCGAAGCGAGCCCGCTCGAAATGAAGGTCTGGCCGATCACGATCAACGAGAACGGAACGACGTTGTTGAGCAGCCCGATCACGACGAACGGCCGCCATCCCGTCATGCTCTTGGGCAGGCTGATCCCCCGCAGGCGCAGCAACGGCAGCAGCATCCCCGCGCCGAGCGCAACCCGCAGAAACACCAGCGTCAGCGGCGGAAGTTCCCGCAACGCCGCGCCGTTGAAGAAGAACGAACCACCCCAGAGGATCGAGAGCACGGCGAGCGGCGACCAGTCGCGCGCATCGATCCTGTTGTCATTCGGGGGCATGGGCTCTCACATCGACGGCCGAGCCCGCTGGCCTAGGACGACGCGGCGATCGGTGCCACCCGATTTCCGATGAACTGCCGGTTTACAAAACCGATGCTGGCAACGAACGGAGCGATCGAATTTACTCCATGTCGATGCAACCCGGCTAGGACGGCTCCCTCGGCCGCGACACCAGCTCGATCATCCTGCCTTCGTCGTCATCAGGCATCTCGGCCCTCGCCTGCGCGTAGGCCTCGACCGCGGCGCGCGAGACCAGCGGCTTGTCCGCCAAGAGGCTCTCGGCGAGCTTCACGGCGTAGGCGGCATCCTTGTGCCGCAGCGCTGCGGTGAAGGTCGCGCCGCTGAAGTCGCGCGCGACCATGCGCCTGGAGTGACGCGCTACCTGCGGGCTTGCCGCGACGCCGGCCTGGATCGACTCCAGCACGAGGTTCATGTCGAGCCCGGCCTGCTCGGCGATGGCAAGACCCTCGGCAAGACCGGCGATCTGGATCGCACCCAAGAGATTGTTGATGAGCTTGTAGACCGTCCCCGTGCCGACCGCGCCGAAATGGCGGATGGTCGAACCGATCGGTTCGAGATAGGGCCGCGCGCGCTCGAGATCTGCCGCATCGGCGCCGACGAGCAGCGTCAACTTCCCGGCCGCGGCAGCATCCGGCAATCCCGTCACGGGGCAATCGATGTAGATCAGCCCGCGCGCGTTGAGCTCGCGGCCCATCTCCCGCGCGTGGTCATAGGAGACGGTGGAGCATTCGATCGCGATGGTGCCGGCTTTCGCCGTCTTGGCCGCGCCCTTCGGCCCGAGCCAGACCGCGCGCGAGGCCTCGTCGTCGGCGACCATGGTCACGACCGCGTCGGCATCGATCGCGGCGTCCTCCGGTGAAGTCGCCCAATGCGCGCCGCGCGCGATCAGGTCTTCCGCCTTGGCCTTGCTGCGATTCCACAGCGTCACCGTGAACCCGGCATCGAGATAGCGGCCGGCCATGCCATGACCCATCCGCCCCAATCCGATGAAGGCGACACGGGGCATGGCTAGTCCACGTCCTCGATCTCGCCGGTCGTGGTGCCGAAGGCGCGCTGTGCCAGCGTCGCGGCCATGAACTCGTCGAGATCGCCGCCGAGCACGCCTGAGGTGTCAGAGGTCTGCACGCCGGTGCGCAGATCCTTCACCATCTGATAGGGCTGCAGCACGTAGGAGCGGATCTGGTGGCCCCAGCCGATATCGGTCTTGGCCGCCTGGTCGGCGGCGGCCTTCTCCTCGCGCTTCTTCAGCTCCATCTCATAGAGCCGCGCGCGCAGCATGTCCCAGGCCTGCGCCCGATTCTTGTGCTGGGAGCGGCCGGCCTGGCAGACCACCGCGACGCCGGTCGGAATGTGCGTCAGGCGCACCGCGGATTCGGTCTTGTTGACGTGCTGGCCGCCGGCGCCGCCGGAACGCATGGTGTCCACGCGGACATCGGATTCCTTGATGTCGATCTTGATGCTGTCGTCGATGACGGGGAAGACCTGCACGCTCGAGAACGAGGTGTGCCGCCGCGCGTTGGAATCAAACGGCGAGATGCGCACCAGGCGATGCACGCCGGCTTCCGTCTTCAGCCAGCCATAGGCGTTGTGCCCAGAGACCTGGATGGTCGCGGATTTGATGCCCGCTTCTTCGCCTTCGGATTCTTCCAGAAACTCGACCTTGAAGCCGTGGTTTTCGGCCCAGCGCGTGTACATGCGCAGCAGCATCTGCGCCCAGTCCTGGCTCTCGGTGCCGCCAGCGCCGGCATGCACTTCGAGATAGGAATCGAAGCGGTCGGCTTCGCCCGAGAGCAGCGCCTCGAGCTCGCGCCGTGCGACTTCCTTCTTGAGGTTCTTCAGCGCGGCTTCGGCTTCCGCAACGACGCCGTCATCGCCCTCGGCCTCGCCGAGCTCGATCATCCCGATGTCGTCTTCGAGCTCCTGCTCGACCTTGCCGATGCCCGAGAGCGCATCCTCCAGCGAGGTGCGCTCCTGCATCAGCTTCTGGGCTTTCTGGGGATCGTTCCAGAGGTTGGGATCTTCTGCGAGCTTGTTCAGCTCAGCGAGGCGCGCCGTCGATTTCTCGACGTCAAAGATGCCTCCTCAGCAGCCCGACTGACTGCTTGATCTCTTCTACCAACCGTTCGATTTCGGCGCGCATGTCGTTCTCTGGTTTCGCGGGACTGATCCCGCAAGCGATTGAGGTGGGGATGTAGCGGCGGCGGCTGCAAAGCGCAACCGCCGGAACCACGATCGTCCGTCTTGTCCTAAGGCCTAGTACAGCCCGCCGGTGCCCGGCCGCATGAAGAAGCCGGAATCCGGCTGCTGCTGCTGCGACGCCGGCATGCGCCCGTCAGCGTCGGCGACACCGATGACCGAATAATTGTCCGGCGGCGCCGTACCCGGCTTGAAGGCCTCGAGGATGGTTCCGCCGGTCTCGCCCGGGCCGGCGCGCATGCCGGTCTTGGCGACAACGCGCACGAGCTTGATGCCGGCCGGCACCTTGAACGGCACGGCGGGCTTGTCGGCGAGCGCGAGCTTGAGGAAATCGCGCGCGATCGGAGCTGCCAGATGGCCGCCGGTCGCGGCGTTGCCCCTGCCCAGCGGACGCGGCTTGTCGTAGCCCATATAGATCGCGACGGCGATGTCGGGCGAGAAGCCGACGAACCAGGCGTCCTTGGCCTCGTTGGTGGTTCCGGTCTTGCCGGCGACCGGCTTGCCGACATCCCTGACGACGGTGGCCGTACCGGCCTGCACCACGCCTTCCATCAGCTCGGTGATCTGATAGGCGGTCATGGAGTCCAGCACCTGCTCGCGGCGGTCGATCAGCTGCGGCTCGGGCTGGTTCTTCCAGCCGCCCGGCGCGTCGCAACCGCGGCATTCGCGCTGATCGTGCTTGAAGATGGTGTGGCCGTAGCGGTCCTGGATGCGGTCGATCAAGGTCGGCTTCACGCGGCGGCCGCCATTGGCGAGCATCGAGTAAGCCGTGACCATGCGCATCGCCGTCGTCTCGCCGGCGCCGAGCGCGTAGGAGAGATAATTCGGCAGCTCGTCATAGACGCCGAAACGGCGGGCATATTCACCGATCAGCGGCATGCCGATGTCCTGCGCGAGGCGCACCGTCACCGTGTTGAGCGACTGCCGCAGCGCGTTGCGCAGCGTTACCGGTCCCTGGAATTTGCCGGAGGAGAAGTTCTCAGGCCGCCACACGCCGGCGCCCTGGCCCTGATCGATTTCGATGGGCGCGTCGAGCACGACGGTCGAGGGCGTATAGCCGTTGTCGAGCGCAGCCGAATAGACGATCGGCTTGAACGACGAACCCGGC
>NZ_AJQE01000111.1 GCF_000261685.1 Bradyrhizobium genomosp. I (2014)
GCGCGATTGAACTGGCTCTGGTCGAACGAGAAGCCGCCAACCATCGCGAGCACGCGGCCGGTCCAGGGATCCATCACCACCATGGCGCCGGAAACTTCCGGGATCTGGCGGAGCCGGTACTGGCCCTCCACCGGCTGGCCATCCTTGTAGAGCGGATCGGCATAGATCACGTCGCCGGGCTGGAGCACCTGCGACACCGCCGTCGGCGTCTTGCCCTTCGCGCCGCCCTGCGCGGCCCGCGCCCAGCGCACGCCGTCGACCGTGACGATGCCGGTCTCGCGCTGCTTGCTCACTGCGCCGCCAAGCTCGCGGCTCGGCTGGAAGCCGATGCGCGCCGACTGATCGCTGGTCTCCAGCACGACGGCCATGCGCCACGGCGAAATGTCGGAGAGCGATTTGATCTCGGCGAGCTTCACGCCCCAGTCGCCGGAAATGTCGAGCTTGCTGATCGCGCCGCGATAGCCCTGCCGTTCGTCATAATTCACGAGGCCGGCCACCATGGTCTTGCGCGCCATGACCTGGATCTTCGGATCGAGCGTGGTGCGAACCGACAGGCCGCCCTCGTAGAGCTTCTTCTCGCCGTAGCGCTCGAAGATGTCGCGGCGGACTTCCTCGGCGAAATATTCGCCGGCGAAGGTGTGGGCGCCGTTGGAGCGGCTGGTGACGGCTAAGGGCTCCTTGCGCGCCTTGTCGGCGTCGGCCTGCTTGATCCAGCCGTTCTCCAGCAGACGGTCGATGACGTAGTTGCGGCGCTCGATGGCACGGTCGCGGTTGCGGACCGGATGCAGCGTCGCAGGCATCTTCGGCAGCGCCGCCAGATAGGACGCTTCCGCCACCGTCAGCTCGTTCACCGACTTGTCGAAATAGACCAGCGAAGCGGCCGCGATGCCGTAGGCGCCGAGGCCGAGATAGATCTCATTCAGATACAGTTCGAGGATCTTGTCCTTCGAGTAGGTCTTCTCGATGCGCATCGCCAGCAAGGCTTCCTTGATCTTGCGGGCGAAGGAGACCTCGTTGGTGAGCAGGAAGTTCTTGGCGACCTGCTGGGTGATCGTGGAAGCACCCTGCGGACGGCGGTTGGAGCCGTAGTTCTGCAGATAAAGCAATCCGGCGCGCGCCATGCCGGTGTAGTCGATGCCGCCATGCTCGTAGAAATTCTTGTCCTCGGCGGCCAGGAACGCGTTGATCACGAGCTTGGGCACCGCCTGGATCGGCAGATACAGCCGCCGCTCCTTGGCGTATTCGCCAAGCAGCGAACCGTCGACGGCGTGCACACGCGTCATCACCGGCGGCTCGTAATCCTGGAGCTGAGAGTAGTCCGGCAAGTCCTTGGAGAAATGCCAGATCAGGCCTGCCACGGCCCCGACACCGACAAGGAACACCACCGTTCCCGCGGCGAACAGGAAGCCCATGAACCGCACCAGCAAGCGCATTATCTGTTTATCCGTTCAAACTCTGGATCAGCCCAGTATCAGCCCATTGGCGCCCCAAACAGGCACCGACCTCACGTCGCGAATGCACCGGCTCACGCAATCACATCAAGGCCGGGCTTAGGACGCTTGCCGAACAGGATTCTCGCCGATTCCGGAACCCCCTGCGGGGTTTTTATAAAGCGTCCGCTGTGGCTAAACTAGGGCCTTTGGGTCGGGACGGAAAAACCCGTTCAGTTCGACGTGCCGGCCGTGGCCATCCGCTTGGCCAAAAACCCGTCGATCGCCTGCGCCATCGAGCCCACGGCGCGGGACCGCCATCCCTCGGAGACCAGGTGCTCGAGGTCCCCCTTGTTGGAGACATAGCCGATCTCGACCAGCACCGAGGGCACATCGGGCGCCTTCAGGACCCGGAAGCCGGCGGACTTCAGGGGATGCTTGTGCATCCGCACCGTCGACTTCATTTCACCCATCAAGAGGCGGGCAAAACGATTTGAAAAGGTACGGGTTTCCCGCTGCGTGAGGTCGATCAGGATGTCGGCGACGTCGGTCGGCTCCTCCGCGAGGTTGAAGCCGGCGATCGCATCGGCCCGGTTCTCTGCATCCGCCAGCCGCTGGGCCTCGGCGTCGGATGCCTTGTCGGAGAGCGTGTAGATGGTCGCGCCTTGCGCATCGCCCTCGGCACGAGGCAGTGCATCGGCATGAATCGAGACGAACAAAGCCGCCTTGAGATTGCGGGCGATTTTGGTCCGGTCGTTGAGGGGGATGAAGGTGTCGTCATCCCGCGTCATGACCACGCGGTATTTACCGGCCTTCTCCAGCTTGTCGCGTAGCGCCAGCCCGAAAGCCAGCACCAGGTTCTTCTCGCTTTCGCCGCTCGATTGCGTGCCGTTATCGATGCCGCCGTGGCCCGGATCAATCACGACCACCGGCCGGCCGTCGGCCTTCTGCTCCGCGGTTTCCGCGGCCGCCGCAGCGGGGACTGTGCCGGGCGGCGGCTCCGCGATCGCGGGCCGCAGTTCGGGACGTTTTTCGGGGGCAAGCGACGGCACAAAGGCAGTGCGATCGACCTCGGCCAACTCGAGCACGAGCCGCGCCGGTTGGCCGTTGGCCGCTTCCAGCACGTAGGAATTGGCGATCTTTGCCGGTCCGGTCAGATCGAACACGATTCGCGAGCCGCCGGGCATGACGAGCCCGTAGCGGAAGGCCTTGATCAGCCCTCGCCCCCCGCTCCCCGTACCGGCGGGTAGCTGAAAATTGACTTGCGGCACGTCCACCACCACGCGGTAGGGGTCGGCCAGCGTGACGGCGCGGAAGGTAACGACCTGATCGAGGTCGAGGATGAAGCGGGTCTGCTTGCCATCGCCGGCCAGCCGGGCGGCCGAGGCGACCGGAAAATTCGCTGCCGCAACAGCGGGCTGCGGCTGGCTTTCCGCAGCAATGAGACGCGAGGAATCAGCACACGGCAATGCCGCGGCGCACAGCAACACGCCGCCCAGCAAAACCCGTCGATTTGTGCGGCTCGCCACCGATTCCGCGCCTCCGAGCAGCTCTCTTAACGCAATAGAACCACAGGGTTAATCGATCCTTTATGACGGAGCTGCGAAACTCGCCGACTGTGACCGCCGTGCGACGCTCCCTTGCACGGAAGGCTCATTCCTCGTATGTACGGAATGCTGACGGCCGATATTTCCGGTTGTGTCGCATTCAGCCTCCCGGTGCAGCGCGGGAACTCCCAAGGTTTGGGAATTCCAGCGTTTTCCGCTTCCCTCCAAGACCAGCGCAGTGCGCGGCAACGAGGTGGAGCGGGTCAAGCCCCGGGGCGGACGGTCTCGGGTTACCACTCATGTTACCGGGACGGTTCTGACAGCGACGTAACCCATTACCCGGTCCCTTGATCCCCAAGGGAGCGGTTCGTGATCTCAAGGCGAGCGCACTCGCGCCGTGCCTGGCCAGCAGCAACTGATTGAAGGGCGGCCTCGCCGCCCAATGTTTCATACGGGCCGACGCTTGATGCGCCAGACTGTGCCGACGAAATCTGAAGGACCATTCGCGACGCTGCGGAGTGACAATCCCGCGCGTCGCAATGGCCCTGAAGCTTCCGGTTCGGCGAGGCGCGAGAGACGGCGTTTCGGCCTTCCCCTCACCCCCGAATCAGGTGGACCGTCGCGTCACCCGGCGGCGCGATACGCGCCCACGGCTTATCGCGCCCGCCGCCGCCAAGAGTTAAGACATGCCCAACAAGATGTTGATCGATGCCACCCACCCGGAAGAGACCCGGGTCGTCGTGGTCCGCGGCAATCGCGTCGAAGAGTTTGATTTCGAGACCGCGCAACGCAAGCAACTGCGCGGGAACATCTACCTCGCCAAGGTCACAAGGGTCGAACCCTCGCTCCAGGCCGCCTTCGTGGAATATGGCGGTAATCGCCACGGCTTCCTCGCTTTCAGCGAAATTCATCCCGACTATTATCAGATCCCGGTCGCCGACCGGCAGGCGCTGATCGAGGCCGAGGAACAGGCCCATCGCGAGGCCGAGGAAGAGAGCGAGAATCGCTCGCACGGCCGCCGCCGTTCGCGCCACCGCAACGCCCGCCGCCGCGGTCATGGCGAGCGCGTACGCAGCGACATCGTCGAAGGCCTCGAGGCCGATCCCACGGCCCAGCCGATCGAAGGCGAGACCTCGCATAGCGAGGGCGCGCCGCACGAGGGCGAGCACCTCCACGCCGACGTGGAGCATCACAGCGAGCACGAGCATCACGACATTAGCGATCATGATCACGCCGATCATGATCACGAGGCACATGGTCATGAAGGGCATGGTCAGGATGACCACGATCATGCCGATGCGGACGATCATGATCACGACCACCAGCACGACCATGATCATACCGATGCAACACCCGCGCCTGTCGCGGCCGTCGGCGCCGAGCCCGTGGTTGCGACCGAGACCACCGCCGAGCCGCAGGAGGCTACCGCCTCCGAAGCCCGCACTTCGGAAGGGCACGCCGAGGCTCTCGCCGAAGCCGTGACCGCGGCCGTCGAGCCGGCCGATGCCGTTTACGGTGAGAGCACTGAAGCGCCGCACGCCGAAGCTGCGGAGGCTGCCGGTGAAAACGACGACGAGGATGAGGACGGCGAGGAAGCCGAAGAAGAGGAGGTCGTCGAATCCGTCGGCGGCGACGACGTGCTGGAGGAAGTGCCGGAGCGCACCTTCCGCCCGCGCCGCCAGTACAAGATCCAGGAAGTCATCAAGCGCCGCCAGGTCATGCTGGTGCAGGTGGTCAAGGAAGAGCGCGGCAACAAGGGCGCGGCGCTGACGACCTACCTCTCGCTCGCCGGCCGCTACGCCGTCCTGATGCCCAACACCGCTCGCGGCGGCGGCATCAGCCGCAAGATCACCAGCGCCCAGGACCGTTCGCGCCTGAAGGAAGTGGTGCAGGACCTCGACGTGCCCGAGGGCATGGGCATCATCCTGCGCACCGCGGGCGCTTCCCGCACCAAGCCCGAGATCAAGCGCGACTTCGAATATCTGATCCGGATGTGGGAAACGGTGCGCGACCTCACGCTGAAGTCGCAAGCCCCGACCCTCGTCTACGAGGAAGGCTCGCTGATCAAGCGCTCGCTGCGCGACCTCTACAACAAGGAGATTGACGAGATTCAGGTGGCCGGCGAGTCCGGCTACCGTGAAGCGCGCGACTTCATGAAGATGCTGATGCCCGCCAATGTCAGCGCGGTGAAGCAGTATCGCGACGGCCAGCCGCTATTCTCGCGCATGGGCGTCGAGAGCCAGCTGGATGCGATGTTCTCGCCGACCGTGCAACTGCGCTCCGGCGGCTACATCGTGATCAACCAGACCGAGGCGCTGGTCTCGATCGATGTCAACTCCGGACGGTCGACCCGAGAGCATCATATCGAGGACACCGCGCTCAAGACCAATCTGGAGGCCGCCGAAGAGGTCGCCCGCCAGCTCCGGCTGCGCGACCTCGCGGGCCTGATCGTCATCGATTTCATCGACATGGACGAGAAGCGCAACAATCGCGCGGTCGAGCGCAAGCTGTCCGATTGCCTCAGGCAGGATCGCGCGCGCATCCAGGTCGGCCGCATCTCGCATTTCGGCCTGCTCGAGATGTCGCGCCAGCGCATCCGCGCCAGCGTGCTGGAGAGTTCGACCGATCCGTGCCCGCATTGCGGCGGCACCGGCCACGTCCGCTCGGTGTCCTCGGTGGCGCTCCAGCTGCTGCGCGGCCTCGAAGAGATCCTGATGAAGGGCGCGACCCACAATCTCGTGGTCCGCACCCGCACCGACGTCGCGCTCTATGTGCTGAACCACAAGCGCGGCCATCTGCGCGACCTCGAGAACGGCTTCAAGGTCACGCTGTCGGTCATCGCCGATCCCAGCGTCAGCGGCCCGCAGGCATATGTCATCGACCGCGGCGAGCAGGTGCATACGCTCGAAGCCGCCAAGGCGCTGCTCGCCGCGCAAGCTGCCGCGAGCCCGCCGCCACAGGCCGAAGAAGCCTATGACGACGAAGATGGCTTCGACCTGGAGACTGAATCCGAGGTCGAAACCGACGAGACCGAAGGTCTTGCTGACGAGCAGGCTGCCGGCGAGGCGGCCTCCGAGCAGGACGGCCAGCGCCGCAAGCGCCGGCGCCGCCGCCGCGGCCGCGGTGGCCAGCGCGAGGGTGAGTTGCGCGAGGATACCGCGCCCACACTGCCCGAAGCGGCCGTGGCGGCCGGTGAAGGCGAAGAGGACGCCGAGTCCGAGCAGGAGGGCGAGGAAGGCGAGGAGCAGGCAGCCCGTGGCGAGCAGCAGGGCGGCAGCGAGCGCCGGCGCCGGCGTGGTCGCCGCGGCGGACGCCGCCGTCGTGGTAGCGGCGAGGAAGGTCTCGCCGGCTCGATCAACGACGAGCTCGGCACCAGTCAACCGTCGGAAGCTACCGACGCGGTTGCCGATTTCGACGGCTTCGGCGGCGGGGCTGCGCCCTCGATCGCGCAGGCCGAGCACATCGCGGAGCCGCAAGTCGCGGAGCCTGAGCCGCGCGCCGAGGTGCGGACCGAGGCGCCAGCCCAACCGGAGCCGGCTCCCGCCACGACGATTGCAGCGCCAGAAGAAGAACCCGCCGACGACAAGGCCACGCGCCGCCGCTCCACGGTCCGGGAAAAGGTGAGCTTCCTGCTGAACAGCCAGCCCGAGCCCGCAACGCCGCCGGCGCAGGCGACCGAACCGGTCGCTGCGCCCGCGCCGGCACCGGAGCCCGCGCCGGAGGCCGCAAGCGAAACCCCAGCCGCTCCGCGCCGTGCCGGCTGGTGGTCACGCCGTTTCGGCGGCGGCGAGTAAAAGGAACAATGGAGTTGAAACCGCCCGGCCAAACCGGGCGGTTTTGATTTGGTGAGGTCAGGTTCGATGCAAAGCGCGATCATTCTCGGCGGCGGCATGGTGGGCGTCGGCGCCGCGCTGCATCTGCAGCAGCGCGGCTGGTCGGTCACGCTGGTCGATCGCAGGGAACCGGGCCGGGAGACCAGCTACGGCAATGCCGGGATGATCCAGGCCGAAGCGGTGCGCCCCTATCCCATGCCGCGCGATTTCGCTTCACTCCTGAAGATCGCGACCGGCCGCACCAACGACGTGCGCTACAGCCTCTCCTCTCTCCATCTCCACATCGAGCCCCTGCTGCGCTACTGGTGGCATTCGGCGCCGAAACGGCATCGCGAGGCGATCGAGGCGTGGGCACGGCTGATCGCCTACGCAACGGCCGAGCACGACATCCTGATCCGCGAGGCGCATGCCGATAATCTCATCCGCCGCGCCGGCTACCGAGCGTTGTTTCGCGACCCCGCTTCATTGGATCTCTCGATCAAGGCCGCGGAGGAAGATCAGCGCGAATTCGGCGTCAACTTTCGCGTGCTGTCGGGCAGCGAGCTTGCCAGGGCCGAGCCGATCCTGCGCGACGATCTCCCTGGAGCGATCCATTGGCTCGACACCTGGACCGTGTCCGATCCCGGCGCACTGGTCACGGCCTATGCCGGACTGTTCGAGCGCCTCGGCGGCACGATCGTGCTCGGCGATGCGCAGAGCCTGCAACAGACCGCGACCGGCTGGTCGGTCGATACCGACAATGGACGCCTCGATGCTCCCCACGTTGTCGTGACGCTCGGGCCGTGGTCGCCCGACCTCCTCCACAAATTCGGCTATCGCATTCCCCTGGTGCGCAAGCGCGGCTACCACATGCATTACAGCGGCGGCGCGTCGCTCGACCTGCCGCTGATCGACAAGGCCGGCGGCTATGCCATGGGGCCGATGGCCAGGGGCATTCGCATCACCACGGGGGCGGAGCTGACGAGCCCGGACGCGCTTGCAACGCCGGTTCAGCTCGCCAGCGCCGAAGCCTCCGCACGCGAGCTGATCGACCTCGGCAAGCGCGTCGAGCCGGATCCGTGGTTCGGCACTCGGCCCTGCACGCCCGACATGCTCCCGGTGCTCGGTCGCGCCCCGCGCCACCCCGGCCTCTGGATGAACTTCGGCCATGGTCATCAGGGCTTTACGCTGGGACCCGCGACCGGACGTTTACTCGCCGAGATCATGAGCGGCGAGACGCCGGCGGTCGATCCCACGCCATATCGGCCTGAGCGGTTTTAGACCCGAAGAAAACGGACTGATCGAGGATCGCGACCAGCCCTGCCATTTTCAAGTCCGACGGCGCGGCCAACGCCGTCAGATGTGGCTTGCAGATCAGTCCGTCGTGATCGCCGTCTCCATGTCGGTCGGATCGATCCGCTTGGCGAGGTTGGCGTTGAGCTTGTCGCGGTCGAGCTCACCCTCCCACCATGCGACGATCACGCAGGCGACGCCGTTGCCGCACAGATTGGTCAGCGCGCGGCACTCGCTCATGAACTTGTCGATGCCGAGCACGATCGCCATGCCCGGCACCAGGCGAGGATCGACCACGGCGAGCGTCGCCGCCAGCGTGATGAAGCCGGCGCCGGTGATGCCGGAGGCGCCCTTCGAGGTCAGCATCGCCACGACCAGGATCGTGAGCTGTTGGCCGAAGGAGAGATCGAAGCCGAGCGCCTGTGCGATGAACAGCGTCGCCAGCGTCATGTAGATGTTGGTGCCGTCGAGGTTGAACGAATAGCCCGTGGGCACCACGAGGCCGACCACCGACTTGGAGCAGCCAAGCCGCTCCAGCTTCTCCATCAGGGACGGCAGCGCGCTTTCCGAGGACGAGGTGCCGAGCACGATCAGCAGCTCGTCCTTGATGTAGGCCAGGAACTTGAAGATCGAGAACCCGGCGATGCGCGCGATCGTGCCGAGCACGACGAACACGAACAGCGCCGCGGTGACGTAGAACGTCGCGATCAAACCGACCAGGTTGAGGATCGCGCCGGTGCCGAACTTGCCGATGGTGTAGGCCATCGCGCCGAACGCGCCGATCGGCGCCGCGCGCATCACGATCGAGATGACGCCGAACACCGCATGCGCGGCATCGTCGATGAAGCTGCGGATGGTGTGGCCGCGCTCGCCGAGGCTCATCAAGGCAAAGCCGAACAGCACCGCGAACAGCAGCACCTGCAGAATTTCGCCTTGCGCGAAGGCGCCGACCACGGTGTCCGGAATGATGTGCAGCACGAAGTCGACGGACTTCTGGCCGGCGGCCTGCTTGGCGTAATTCGCAACGGCCGCCTCGTTTGCCGCCGCATTGCCGAAGCCGGCGCCCGGTCTGACGAGATTGCCGATGATGAGCCCGATCACCAGCGCAAAAGTCGAGACGACCTCGAAATAGACCAGCGCCTTGACGCCGATGCGCCCGACTTTCTTGGCGTCCTGGATGTGGGCGATGCCGGAGACGACGGTGCAGAAGATGATCGGGGCGATCACCATCTTGATCAGCTTGATGAAACCGTCGCCGAGCGCCTTGATCCAGTCGTTGGTGGCGACATGCGGCCACAGCCAGCCGACGATGGCGCCGAGCACGATGGCGATCAGCACCTGGACGTAGAGGACTTTGTACCACGGCTTGGCGGCGGGCGGCGCGACCGGCGCCCCCGTCATCGTTGTCGTCGTCATCGGTTCACTCCCCCTCAAAACACTGGGCCAGCCAAGATCAACTTGGCCGGCCCTGTCAATTGGAACTGCTCGTGATGACGCGTTTTACCCGCGGCGCTCGACGATGCGGCGTGCCGCTGGCATCAGTGTCGCGCCGAGCGCATTCTTGACCAGCGAGGCCGCAATGAACGGCACGATGCCGACCTGCCAGGCCTTGGCGGCGCCGAGACCCAGGCCGAATGCCAGCCAGCCGAACCCGGCCGCCAGAATGACGACATGGCCAACAGCCATCGCCGCAAACAGCAGCATCACGCTGCGATCCCAGCCGCGCTGGGCGAGCCAGCCGGTCACGAAAGCAGCCAGCACGAAACCGAACAGGTAGCCCGCGGTCGGACCGACCAGCGGCGCAATCCCACCCACGGGACCGGCGAACACCGGCAGCCCCATCGCGCCCTCGGCGAGATACGCAATCATGGTTGCGCTGCCAAGGCGCCAGCCATAGGCGGCGCCGATCATCAACACCACCAGCGTCTGCAGCGTCATCGGCACATAGGGCAGCGGAAGATTCACCTTGGCCGACAGCGCCATCAACGCGGTGCCGAGCGCAATCAGCACGACGGCGCGCATCGCGCCAACGGCTTCGCCCGGCCGGGTCAGCCACATCAAAGCGGCGAGAGAGGAATGTGGCGCAGCGGCGGACGGAACGGAACGGTCTGACAAGTCGAACTCCGAAAGGCTGAAGAAAACTGGCGCAGTTATTTAAGCCACTCAGCAATCCGGTCAACTGCCTCGCGCATCTCGTCGCGCGAGCGGGCATAGGAAAGCCGGATGAACGAACGGCCATGGATGGGATCGAAATCGAGGCCGGGCGTTGCCGCCACGCGCGCCTGCTCCAGCATCTGCTTGGCGAACTCGAAACTGTCCGAAGTGAAGTCCGAGACGTCGGCATAGAGATAGAAGGCGCCGTCGGCCGGCAGGAACCTCGTCAGTCCGGCCTTGGGCAATCCATCGATCAGGATACGCCGGTTTTCCTGATAGCCGTGCTTGATCTCCTCCATCTCGGCCGCGCCGTCGAAGGCGGCCTCCGCCGCGATCTGCGACAGCGACGGCACCGAGATCGAGAGGTTCTGCTGCAGACGCTCGATCGGCCGCACCAGGATCTCGGGCACGACCATCCAGCCGACGCGCCAGCCCGTCATGCAGAAATACTTCGAGAACGAATTGATCACGAGTGCGTGCTCGGACAGCGCCGCCGCCGTCACGGCCGGAAACGCGTAATCGAGCCCGTGATAGATCTCATCCGAGATGAAGCGGATGCCAGCGTCTTCCGCGGCCGCAATGAGGCCGGCGAGCGCTTCGCGGGACATCATCGTGCCCGTCGGATTGGCGGGGCTGCCGACCAACACCCCCTTCAGCGGCGCCTTGCGATGGGCGGCGAGCAGCGCCTCACCGGTGAGCGCGTGGCGCGTCTCGTTCGTGGTTTCGATCAGCACCGGCTCGCAGCCGAGCGCGGTGAGGATATGACGGTACGGCGGATAGCCCGGCACTGTCACGGCGACGCGATCGCCGGGCTCGAACATCGACAGGAAAGCCAGAATGAAGCCACCGGAGGAGCCTGTGGTCACCACGATCCGCTCGGGGCCGACGTCGCAGCCGTAGGTGTCGCGATAGTGGCGCGCGATGCGCTCGCGCAGACTGGGGATCCCGAGCGCGGAGGTATAATCGATCCGTCCAGCCTCGAGCGCCGCATGGGCGGCCGCGATCGCGGTCCTGGGTGCACCGGCCGCGGGCTGGCCGACCTCCATGTGGATGACATGGCCACCGGCGGCCTCGATTCGGGCCGCCGCCGCCATGACGTCCATCACCATGAACGGGGGAACATCGCTGCGGCGGGAGGGCTCGAGCCACTGCCCCAACCGGTTCCTCAATGTCGCATCGTGCATCGATTTCTGCTATTTCGCTGGCGGACCGGCCTGTCCGGTCCGGGAAACGGGGCGCTTGCGCCCCAGACTGGCCGCATTGTACGGCTCATAAGGGGTACGGCTCATAGGCCATATCGCGTATCCGGTCCGCCGCCAATCGCCAAAACCAATCACGAAACTGCTTGACCAAGACCGTTTGACCCAGACCGCCTGATGTTGCTCCAGATTGCACTGCGCAGGAAGGCCTCCGCCCTCACCGCCCTCGTCACGGCAGCGGCCATCGCGCTGTTGCCGATGCCGGCGGTGCATGCGCAGGCCAAGGGTCCGCCGGTCCTGCGCGACACCGAGACCGAGCAGCTGCTGCGCGATTACACCCGCCCGATCCTGCGCGTCGCGGGTCTGGAGAAGCAGAACATCCAGATGGTCATCATCAACGACGGCTCGTTCAACGCGTTCGTTGCGGACGGCCGCCGCATCTTCGTCAATTGGGGCGCGATCCTCCAGTCGGAGACGCCGAACCAGATCATCGGCGTGCTCGCGCACGAGACCGGACATCTGGCCGGCGGCCATCTGTCCAAGCTGCGCCAGCAGCTCGCCACGGCCCAGACCCAGATGATCATCGCAATGCTGCTCGGCGCCGGCGCGATTGCAGCCGGCAGCGTCCAGCGCGGCAGCGCCGGCAACAACGGTCTGGCCAACGCAGGCGCGGCCGCCATCGCCGCTCCGCAGGAGATGATCCGCCGCACGCTGTTGTCCTACCAGCGCCAGCAGGAGGAGAACGCCGACCGCGCCGGCGTGAAATTCCTGACTGCGACGGGGCAGTCGCCGAAGGGCATGTACGAGACCTTCAAACGCTTCACCAGCGAGAGCCTGTTCGCCTCGCGCGGCGCCGATCCCTATCTCCAGTCCCATCCGATGCCGGCCGAGCGCGTCGCCGCGCTCCAGGAATTCGCGAGCACCAGCCCATACTGGAACAAGAAGGACGATCCCGCGCTTCAGCTCCGGCACGACATGGTCCGCGCCAAGATCTCCGCCTTCATGGAGCGGCCGGAGACGGTGTACCGCCGCTATCCCCAGACCAACGACAGCCTGCCGGCGCGTTATGCCCGCGCCATCAGCACCTATCTGCACGGGGATTTGCGCAGCGCACTCACTCAGATCGACGCGCTGATTCAGGTTCAGCCGAACAACCCGTACTTCTACGAGGTGCGCGGCCAGGCCCTGCTGGAAAGCGGCAAGCCCGCCGAGGCGATCCCTGCCCTGCGCAAGGCGGTGCAACTGTCGAACAATTCACCCCTCATCGAGATGTTACTTGGGCAGGCTCTGGTTGGAACCGATAATAAGGCCTACACGGACGATGCCGTTCGGATTCTCCGCGCTGCGGTGGCACGCGAGCCCGAGGCGGCGCTCGGCTATACCCAGCTCGCGATGGCCTATGGCCGGAAGGGAGATTATGCCGAGGCAGATCTCGCCTCGGCCCAGGCCGCGTACCTGCGCGGCGACAACAAGACCGCCCGCGAACTTGCCACGCGCGCGAAAACCCGTTTCGCCGTCGGCACGCCCGGATGGGTCAAGGCCGACGACATCGTGGCGGCGAAGCCGCCGCGCAACTAACGCAACTCGAACGACGCCCGACACCACGACGTCACGACGCCGAGCTTAAGTCCGCCGGGACGTTTCTCGAAACCTGCTTTGGATAAGAGGATTTGCCTATGCCTTCGCTGCGCCTGCTTGCTCCCGCATTGTTTGCGCTCGCCATGTTCGGTGCAGCCGTGCCCGCCTCGGCCGACAGCTTCTCCGATACCCAGCGCACCGATATCGAGGCCATCGTCAGGAACTATCTCGTCAGCCACCCCGAGGTGCTCGAGGAGGCCATGGCCGAGCTCAGCAAGCGCCAGGCCGCGGCCGAAACGCAGAAGCACGAGGCCAGCATCGCGCAGAACGCCGATGCGATCTTCAACTCGCCGCGGCAGGTCGTGCTCGGCAACAAGGATGGCGACGTCACCTTCGTCGAGTTCTTCGACTACAATTGCGGCTACTGCAAACGCGCCATGGGCGACATGCTCGACCTCATGAAGAGCGATCCGAAGCTGAAGGTCGTGCTGAAGGAGTTTCCGGTGCTGAGCCAGGGCTCGGTCGAAGCGGCGCAGGTCGCGGTCGCCGTGCGGATGCAGGATCCCTCGGGCAAGAAATATCTCGACTTCCACCAGAGACTGCTCGGCGGTCGCGGTGCGGCGGACAAGGCGCGCGCGCTTCAGGCGGCCAAGGAGGCCGGCCTCGATACGGCGAGAATCGAGAAGGACATCGCCAGCCCCGAAGTGCGCGCCACCATCGAGGAGAACTTCAAGCTCGCCGAGGCGATGGGCATGAACGGCACGCCGAGCTATGTGATCGGCAAGCAGATCGTGGTCGGCGCCGTCGGCGTCGAAGGCCTCAGGGAAAAGATCGGCATCGCCCGCTGCGGCAAGGCGACTTGCTGATCGCGCCGTTCGCAACTCGTGCATGCAAAAGGGCCGGCTGAAGAGCCGGCCTTTTTTCGCGCGCCCAACATTGGCGTCTTCGTGCAAAGTCATTCATCCAGCGTTCAACAAACAAATGCCGCGGAACAGACGAAGTTCCGGAACAACTCAAATCTCCTTTCGTTGTCGGCGCGGGCAATGACGCAGGAAACACGTGAGGAGAATTTCGATGTTGAACCGCTTTATGATCTCGGTTGCCGCAGCTGCACTCGTCGCGGGGACCGGTTTGGCAAACGCGCAGGGCAGCATGGGCCGCGACAGCGGTGGCGGCGCCGGTGGCTCGCAGCAGATGCAGCACTCTCAGCCCTCCGGCGGCGCCGCAGAGCGCGGCGGCTCGATGGGGCGCGATTCCATGAGCCATGACAAGGGCACCGTCGGTCAGGCCGGCGGCTCCAGCACGATGAAGTCCGATCGCGCCTCGGAAGACAAGTCCGGTGCGATGAAGGACGAGCGCCCGGGCGGCGCCATGAACAAGAACGCGGCCGAGGACAAGGCCGGTGCCACCAAGGGCCAGCGCACCGACGATCGCGCGCAGGGCCAGATGGACAAGTCCCAGCAGGACAAGTCCAAGAGCATGAGCCAGGACACCAGCAAGTCCGGCAGCAAGGACCAGAAGGACATGAAGGCTGAGGGCAGCAAGAGCGGCACCTCGACCAACAACGCCGAGAACCGGCCGGGCACCGGCACGAACCAGAATGCTCAGGGCCAGAGCTCGACCACGGTCGGCCAGGCCGGCGCCGCTGCCAAGCTTTCGACCGAGCAGCGGACGCAGATCACGTCGGTGATCCGCGAGCAGCGCGTCGCTCCGGTGACGAACGTGAACTTCTCGATCTCGGTCGGCACCCGCATCCCGCGCGAGGGCATTACGCTGCACACCCTGCCGTCGCGGGTGGTGACTATTTATCCGGAGTGGCGGACCTACAGGTACGTCCTGGTCCGCGATGAGATCGTGATCATCAATCCGGACACCTACGAGATCGTGGCGGTCCTGAACGCTTGAGGCAGGATACCGGCAACCTTGGGGCGGGCAGCGATGCCCGCCCCTTTGCATTCGGCCCGCAGCCATGCTTCGGACTGGTTAACAAGCAATTTCCGTAGTTTCCGCACAGGTTTTTGCGCACTGGATGAGGTGCTTGAACCCGCCCCTGAGGCCCTTCGAGGCTTCCCCTCACGCGCTTTGTTACCTATAACCCCCGCCACGCCGAAGCACCTCTTCCGGGATTGGAATGGCAGAACCCGCAACCGACACGATCCTCGTCCTGAACGGGCCGAACCTCAACATGCTGGGGACGCGCGAGCCCGAGAAGTATGGTCATGCGACGCTGGCCGACGTCGAGGCGCTGTGCCGGGACACGGCGGCGACATTCGGCCTGAAGGCCGATTGCCGGCAGTCCAATCGCGAAGGCGAACTGATCGACTTCATCCACGAGGCGCATCGACGCAAGATGAAGGGCATCATCATCAATGCCGGCGGCTATTCACACACCTCGATCGCGCTCCACGACGCTCTGCTCGCGGTGCAGATTCCCGCGGTCGAAGTGCACGTGACCAACATCCACGCCCGCGAGAGTTTTCGTCACCATTCCTACACCGCCCGCGCGGCCTTCGCATCGCTCTGCGGTTTCGGTATCGAGGGCTACCGCCTCGCCATCCAGGGCCTTGCCGCCAAGCTCGGCATCAAGCCCAACGCCTGACGCTCCCTTCCAACAGAACATTCGGATCAAACAACATGGCGCGCCAGCCAGACGACAAAGCAGCCGCAAAGTTCTCCAGCGAGGATTCCGCGCTCGTTCGCGAGCTTGCCTTGCTGCTCGATGAAACCAGCCTGACCGAGATCGAGATCGAGCGGGCGGGGCTGCGCCTGCGCGTCGCCCGCAACATCAGCGTTGCCGCGACCATGCCGGTCGCGGCCGCTCCCGCCGCCCTTCCGGTGGCAGCAAGCGCCGTCGCGCCCGCAACTGCCGCGGCCGATCTGTCGAAGCATCCCGGCGCCGTGACCTCGCCGATGGTCGGCACCGCCTATTGGGCGCCGGAGCCGGGCGCAAAACCGTTCATCGACGTCGGCACCAAGGTCTCGGTCGGCCAGACGTTGCTGATCATCGAAGCGATGAAGACGATGAACCAGATCCCCTCGCCGCGCGCCGGCACGGTGACGCAGATCCTGGTCGAGGACGGCCAGCCGGTCGAGTACGGCGAGCCGCTCGTCATCATCGAGTGAGGGAGTGGCGAATAGCGAGTAGCGAATAGCTGCTCCTCCCTATTCGCCATTCGCTATTCCCCATTCGCCCCTGAGGCACCATGTTCGACAAGATCCTCATAGCCAATCGCGGCGAAATCGCCCTTCGCATCCTCAGGGCCTGCAAGGAGCTCGGGATCGCGACCGTCGCCGTGCACTCCACCGCCGACGCCGATGCCATGCATGTGCGCCTGTCGGACGAGAGCGTGTGCATCGGGCCGCCGTCGTCCAAGGACAGCTATCTCAACGTGCCCGCGCTGCTCGCAGCCTGCGAGATCACCGGCGCCGATGCCGTGCATCCCGGCTACGGCTTCCTCTCCGAGAACGCGCGCTTTGCGGAAATCCTTGCCGAGCACAATCTGCATTTCATCGGTCCCAAGGCGGAGCACATCCGCCTGATGGGCGACAAGATCGAGGCCAAGAAGACCGCCAAGCGTCTCGGCATCCCCGTGGTGCCCGGCTCCGATGGCGCGGTCGGCCCCGATGACGACGCGATGGCGATCGCCAGGAAGATCGGCTTCCCGGTGCTGGTCAAGGCGGCGGCCGGCGGCGGCGGCCGCGGCATGAAGGTCGCGCACAGCGAGGCCGACCTCCAGCTGGCGCTGTCGACGGCGGCCAACGAGGCCAGGTCCGCCTTTGGCGATGCTTCGGTCTATCTGGAAAAATACCTCCAGAAGCCGCGCCACATCGAGATCCAGATCCTCGGCGACGGCCGCGGCGGCGCGATCCATCTCGGTGAGCGCGACTGCTCGCTGCAGCGCCGGCACCAGAAGGTCTGGGAGGAAGGCCCCTCGCCGGTGCTGTCCGCCGCGGCGCGGGCCAAGATCGGCGAGACCTGCGCCAAAGCGATGCGCGAGATGAAATATCTCGGCGTCGGCACCATCGAGTTCCTGTACGAGGACGGCGAGTTCTACTTCATCGAGATGAACACCCGCATCCAGGTCGAGCATCCCGTCACCGAGAGCATCACCGACATCGACCTCGTGCTGGAGCAGATCCGCATCGCCGCCGGCGGCGACCTGCCGGCCAAGCAGGACGAAGTCCAGGTCATCGGCCATGCGATCGAGTGCCGCATCAACGCCGAGAATCCGCAGACCTTCCGCCCCTCGCCGGGCCGGATCCTGCAATATCATCCGCCAGGCGGCCTCGGGGTGCGGATCGATTCCGCCGTCTATCAAGGCTACTCGATCCCGCCCTATTACGATTCGCTCGTCGGCAAGCTGATCGTGCACGGCAAGACCCGCGCCGAATGCCTGATGCGGCTGCGCCGGGCGCTGGACGAGATGGTGGTCGAAGGCATCGAGACCACGCTGCCGCTGTTCCGGGCACTGGTGCGCGAAGACGACATTATCAACGGCGACTACCACATCCATTGGCTGGAGCAGTACCTCGCCGGCAAGCCGGAACCCGAAGCGAGATAATCTTCTCCTTGTGGAACCCTTTGGCCCCAATCGCGTTCTGGACGGTTGGGGCCAGTTCCAAGGGGGCGTCTTGAACTCCATTGAACGCAGACAGGTGAACCGTCGTGACGGCTGAAGGCCAGCGACGGCGCACATTCTGGCAGATCCTGCTGTTCGCGGCGGGCCTTTTGGTGCTGACCGTGATCAGTGCGGGCTCCGTCTACCTCGTCAACAAGGCGCGGGAGGACAGCAAATGGGTGGTTCACACCATCGAGGTGGAGAACCAGATCAACACCCTGCTGCTGGAGATCCGGCGCGCAGAAAGCGGCGCCCGCGGCTTCCTGCTGACGCAGGGACCGGATTTCCTGTCGGATCATGAGAAGGCTGTCGCGGCGATCGTTCCGGCGCTCGACAAGCTCGCGCGCCAGATCGGCGATAATCCGGCGCAACGCGACAGCATTGAGAAGCTGAGGGCGGCGATCGAGATCCGGCTCGACCAGTTCTCGCGCGAAATGACGTTCGTGAAGGAGGGCCAACCCGGCAACGCCTCGGCGCTCGTCCGCGAGGCCGCGGCCGGCAACACCACGACCACGATCAGCAACCAGGCCAACGCGATGATCCGCGAGGAGGAACGGCTGTTTCGGGTCCGAACGGCAAACTCCGACCGGAGTCAGACCCTCGCCGCATCGATGACCGGCATCGGCTCGGGCCTCGTCGTGCTGCTGGCCCTCATCTCGACCTGGCTGGTACGCCGCTCGGCTCGCGCCCGCGACGAGGCTGAAGCGCGCCTGCGCGACGCCAACTTCAATCTGGAGGCCATCGTCGACGAGCGCACGGCGGACCTGCGCGAGGCCAACGACGAGATCCAGCGCTTTGCCTATATCGTCAGCCACGATCTGCGCTCGCCGCTCGTCAACATCATGGGCTTCACCAGCGAGCTCGAAGAGCTCAGCGGCGATATCTTCCGCCGTATCGGCAGGCCCG
>NZ_AJQE01000112.1 GCF_000261685.1 Bradyrhizobium genomosp. I (2014)
CGCACGCGTCCCTGCGGAGGACGCGACGCTGGCCCCGGCCGGGCCGGGCGAGATCGTGCTCGAGGGCGCCGACAAGCAGCTCTCGGAGGATTTTTCCGAAGCGCTCGCCTTTATAAAGACGTCGATCGCCAAGATGGACCGGCTGATCTCGGCCATCCTCAATCTCACGCGCGAGGGCCGGCGCGAATTCCAGCCGGTGAAGATCGACACCCGAGAGCTGATCGAGGCCATCGTCTCGACGCTGGCGCACCAGGCGGCCGAGGCACAGGCCGAGATCCACCTCGAGCCCCTGCCGAACGTCGTGAGCGACCGTCTCGCATTCGAGCAGATCTTCTCCAATCTGATCGACAACGCGATCAAATATCTCAAGCCCGGCTTGCCCGGCGAGATCAGAATCCGCGGGCGGACCAAGCTCGGCTACGCTATCTTCGAGATCAGCGACAATGGCCGCGGAATCGATCCGAAGGACCACCAGCGGATATTCGACCTGTTCCGCCGCGCGGGAACCCAGGACAAGCCCGGCCAGGGCATCGGTCTTGCGCATGTGCGTGCACTTGTGCGTCGCCTCGGCGGCACCATGTCGGTATCATCGGAACTGAACGCTGGCAGCACCTTCACGATCACGCTGCCGATCGCCTGGAACGTGAGCAACCGGAACGCAGATCGATGACCCAGCCTGTCACCATCATCATGATCGAGGACGATGAGGGCCACGCCCGCCTGATCGAGCGCAACATCCGCCGCTCGGGCGTCAACAACGAGATCGTCTCGTTTGCCAACGGCACCGACGCGATGAAGCACCTGTTCGGCGCCGACGGCTCGGGGCTCGTGCAGAAGGGCAATGCGCTCCTGATCCTGCTCGACCTCAACCTCCCCGACATGACCGGGATCGACATCCTGAAGCAGATCAAGGAGAACAAATATCTGAAGGCCTCGCCCGTCGTGGTGCTGACCACCACCGACGATTCCCAGGAAATCAAGCGTTGCTACGAGCTCGGCTGCAACGTCTACATCACCAAGCCCGTCAACTACGAGAATTTCGCCAATGCCATCCGGCAGCTCGGCCTGTTCTTCTCGGTCATCCAGGTCCCGCCCGCCGCCACATGAACCAGCGCACGCCGACCCTGCTCTACATCGACGACGACGACGCGCTGGCGCGCCTGGTCGATCGCGGCCTGACACGGCGCGGCTACAGGGTCGTTCATGCCGCGAGCGGCGAGCAAGGTCTCGAGCGCATCCGCTGCGCGGCCGCCGAAGGCGGCATCGATGTCGTGGCACTCGATCAGTACATGCCGGGCCTCGACGGGCTGGAGACGCTCGAGCAGATCATGGCGATCCCGGACGCGCCGCCGGTCGTGTTCGTCACCGCGTCGCAGGATTCCAGCATCGCGGTGACCGCGCTGAAGGCGGGGGCGGCCGACTATCTGGTGAAGGACGTCCAGGGCGACTTCATCCCGCTCCTCCACGTCGCCGCCGAAGGCGCATTGCGCCAGGCCGCGTTGCAGAGGGCACGCGAGGAAGCCGAAGCCGAAATCCACGCCTCGCGCGATCGCTACGCGGCGCTCGCCGCCGAACGCGAGCTCCTGCTGCGCGAGGTCAACCACCGCGTCGGCAATTCGCTCCAGATCATCGCCTCGCTGCTGCACCTTCAGGCCAGCTCCGCCGCGCAGGATGAGGTCAAGGCGGCGCTGACCAATGCAATGGGCCGCGTCGCCGCGGTCGCGCAGGTGCACCGCCGCCTCTACACCTCGCAGGACCTGAAAAGCGTGGTCCTGAACCAGTATCTGGACTCGCTGCTCGAGGATCTCCGCCGCTCGGCCGAAGGCAACCGGATGTCGCGCCTGACGCTGAAGGCCGAGCCGATCGAGATCGATCCGGACCGTGCGGTCGCCGTCGGCATCATCGTCAACGAGCTGGTGATGAACGCGGTGAAATACGCCTATCCCGACGGCGCCGGCCCGATCCATGTCGAGCTGGTCTCGCAGGGCGACGATCTCCTGCTCTCGATCACCGACGATGGCGTCGGCGACAACGTCAAGGCCGATCCGCGCTCCACCGGCATGGGCCAGCGCATCGTCGCGGCCATGGCCTCCAAGCTCGACGCCTCGGTCGAGCGCGATCCCGCGCATTCCGGAACCCGGATCGTGCTCAGGTTCGGCCGCATGCCCGCAGCCCCCGGCAAGACCAGCACCGCCGCGGCGAGCTGACCTCGCGCCCGGTTGCGCCACCCATCGCAACCGCATTGCGATCCTGCTATGATGGCAAACGATGACTTCGCGCGACTCCGCCCCGTCTGAAATCACGCCGGCCGTGCTGCTGCGCGCCTATGCCTGCGGCATCTTCCCGATGGCGGAAAGCGCCGACGATCCGACCCTGTTCTGGGTCGAGCCGGAGTTGCGCGGCGTCATCCCGCTCGATGGATTTCGCGTCGCCTCGCGGCTCGCGCGCACCGTGCGTTCGGATCTGTTTCGCGTGACCGTCAACACCGCGTTCAAGGCCACGATCGCCGGCTGCGCCGCGCCGCAGGCCGGACGCGAGGACACTTGGATCAACAAGCGCATCCGCGACCTCTATGGCGGCCTCTTCGAGCTCGGCCATTGCCACAGCGTCGAAGCCTGGCAGGGGGACGAGCTAGTCGGCGGGCTGTACGGCGTGAGCCTCGGACGGGCCTTCTTCGGCGAGAGCATGTTCCACACCGCACGCGATGCCTCGAAGGTCGCACTGGTGCATCTGGTCGCGCGGCTGATTTATGGTGGCTTCGAGCTGCTCGACACCCAATACGTCACCGAGCATTTGAAGAGCTTCGGCGCGGTCGAGATTTCGCGGCGGCGCTATACGGCGCTGCTCGACCAGGCGCTGGCCGGCGATCCCGGAGATTTCCTGAGGCTCTCCGCCGGCGAAGCAATCCCCGGCGCGCGCGCGCTCGAGATCATCGCCTCCCGGCAGTAATCGCTAGCGGGCTTAGCGACCGAACCCTGGAATACCGAACAGACCTGGCCGCTGCTCCGGTGGGGGAGGAGGCGGCGGAGCCGGTTGCTGCTGCTGGATCGGCGGCAAAGGCTGCGGCGGACGCTGCTGCACCTGCTTCGGCGCGGCCTTCTTCTGCGCAGGCGGCGGAGGTGCGGGCTTGGTCGCAGGATCCGGTGCCGCGGTTGCAATGGTCTGCTGCGGCTCTTTGCAGTCGGTCAGCCAGATGTCGTAGATCGGGTGCTCGACGCCGTGCAGGCCCGGGCTTGCCGCATACATCCAGCCCGAGAAGATACGCTTCACCTCGCCCTGCAAGGTGATCTCGTCGACCTCGACGAAGGCGTCGGTATTGGCCGCCTCGGTCGCCGGTCGCGTGTAGCAGGCGTCAGTCTTGACCCTGAGCGCGCCGAACTGGACGGTCTCGCCGATCTCCTCGTCGAAATTGATGATGCGCCCGGTGATCTTGTCGAGTCCGGAGAAGGTCGCCTTCTTGTTCACGATCTTCTGGGCCGGCGGCTCGGTCACGACCTCGTCGCCCGGCTGGAGGCTCGCCGGCGTCTGCGGAACCGTGCCCGGCGCGCCCTTCTGCTGCGGCTGGCGTTGACCGGGCCCACCTGGAGCGCCTTGCGGACCGGTCGGAGCGATCGCGGCGGACGGCAGCTGGTTTGGCGGCGCCACGGTGGAGCCCGGCGGCGGCGCCAGCGGCTGGCTCTCGACCGGCCCCGGCATCACATTACCTTGGCGGCCCGGAGGCGGCAGCATCGGGCGCGACGGCAGCACGCGACCCTGCGGCGGCAGCTCCGGCACCTCTTCGTCGTCTTCCGGAATTTGCTGCGGCTGCGGCTGGCCGCGCGGAATATTGCCGGGCGGCCGCAGTGGCGGCGGATCGGAAAAGATCGTGCCGATCTGCGCCTGAGCCGGCGTCGCGACCGTGAGTGCGGTGGCGGCTAGAAGCGCCGCAAGGCCTGTCAGGGTGGAGGTTCGAAACATCTCGCGCGGCTTCAACGGCGAATCGGGCTTGTTGGACATTCTACAGGGGATACCGCCGCTCGCAGGCCCTCCGGTTAACACGGCGAATACGGCGGGAGTGCGACGGAAGCGATTTCTTCAATAAAATCAATGATTTTTGCGCTGAATGTTCTCATTCCGTTCACCTGTTTTCACCTCTTTCTGGTACGAAGCTGGTACGGAAACACGCGCAACCCGCACGACTTGTCCCGCTCACCTCGACTCATAAGGTCATTGGTGAAGGGTACTACTGGCCGCAAGGAACCACTCACTTCAAAACAGGCCATACAATTTTTCCGCGAATGGTAAGGTTCCCTGACTTAAAAGTTGATCTAAGTTAACCATCTCTGGACTCTCCCGAGAACCTTGGAGAACGGGGAATGTCTAGGATTACTGAAGCAGAAATTGCCGACATCGTCGTTGCCTACCTCAACGAAAAGACTAGCGGTCAGGCGAGCATCAAAGAACTCGTCAACGAAATCCCGAACAGGGTGAAGCTGTCGGCGGAGGATTTGGCGCCCTCGCCTACGCGGCAGAACGAAGCGATCTGGGAACAGCAGGTGCGCAACATCACCTCGCATAAGAAGTCGCCCGGCAACGCGATCTACGAAGGTAAATTGATCGCAATTTCGGGAGGGCTAGCCCTCCCGGGTAGTGAGGTCGCAGCCTAAAGAGACTTTGTTTTATAGCCGGGCCTGAACCATCTCAATTCGGTTTGGCCCGGCGCATCCTTATCCCAAACGAACCAGGCGTAAGCAGTTGTCCCGCTGCCTTTCGGTTCGACACCGCTCGGATAGAAAGTGATGCGCTCGCTGAAAACCCAGACACGGGCGGGTGGTATCTTTGCAAAGATCGTGTTCGCTCGGTTCGCACCTTCTAGGAAGGCCAGCCGCAACAGGAGCGCGAACTTGCGCTTTGAATGTTTGACACCGCTCGCGACGAAGCCTTCGGCGCAGTTATAGGGTGGATTGGTTACGATGTTGTCCGCTGACCACTTCGGTTCGAGGAAGTCGAAGCCGACTTCCCCATAGCCGCGATCATATAAGTCAGAACTGCGAACGGGTTGCCCGGTATGCTCTAACACCCGTGACATCGTCCCATCACCGCACGCGCTCTCCCAGATCTCTCCGGTGAATTTCTCATTGTCGATCAGAGCGAACGTTGCCCACGGTGGAGTGGGGAAAAAATCAGGTCCGCTAAGATCAGCGAACCTTTTTATTGTCGGCTTGAAGCCGCCGTTCAAATTATAAGTTGGATCTGCCATTCGAATCTCCTCGAACGGGAGAGTAACAGAATCATTGATTCCGCAGGGGTTTTTCGTGAGTCAAAACGACCCCCCTGCTTTTTCCTCCCGGAAGCAAAGTGGGCTTCCATCGCCGACCTAACGGGCGTTTCAGTGGCATCGCGGGCGCGAGGTTATCCGAACCGGATTTCGCAATAGAGCAATGACCTCACTAGAGTTTGTTGCGTACCGTATCCGGAAGCGGATCGCAGCGCTCTATTCGTCAGATCCGGTCGACGATCCGCAGAAGCTGGTTCGCGAAGCTGATCATGTCGACGACCTCGCGCGCGTCATCGAAGTCGATCTCGTGGTGCGACGATGGATTCTTGCAAAACGAGATCGCGCCGGCAAACATCTCTCGCGCGGCCTTCCGCCCCTCGTTGTCGCCGGCCATCAACGGTCCGGTCTCGCCGAACGCCTTCAGCATCAAGCCGCGACCGTAGTCGGTCTTGAACCCTGACTTCTTCCGCACGCGGGTTTCGACCTCCTTAAAGGCGCGGAAGACGGCGGTGTCATAGTCGCCTCGAGCGAACAGCGGCTTCACCCACTTCTGCAGGGCCGGATCGAAGTAGTCGGGAAACAGATGCGCCTTGCGCCACGCGTCGAGATCGTCGGCCTGGGCCACGGACTCGCCCTCGCGCGTGACGAAGTGGTTCTGGCCGTACATGTCGTTCGGCGCCAGCGCGAGGAATCCCTGCCGTACCAGCCAGCCCCAGCCTTCCATGAATCTAAACGCCAGCGGCCCACCGGGGACCATCTGCAGAAAGTTAAAGCGGTTGGTCTCTGCGCGCGCCTTAGTCATGTAGCGCAGCAGGTGCATGCCGACGTCCTCGGCCGACATCCGCAGCAAATCCGCCTCGGGCGGGAAGTTCCGCATGAACTGCTCGACGCGTTCGTTCATCGCTTCGTCTGCTTCTTCGCGTGCGCCTTCTTCTTCACCGGCTTCGGCTCGGTCGGCTCGAACTTGCCGACGTGCATCCAGTCGTTGCCGATGCGATTCACAGCTGGACAGATGCGGGCCAGACGGTTGGCGAAGCTGTTGCGCGAGGCCTCGTCGTTGGTAAGGCGAACCATGTGCCGGCCGCCGATATCGGAGAACGACTTCACCCGGCCGACCTGCACCATGACGGTCTTCTTCGGATGCGCTCCGAGTGCGAGGCCGGCCTCGAACAGCACATTTGGCCGGGCCTGTCCTTGGGGCTTGCCTTCGCTCGCACGCTCGCCAGACTTGACGAACTGCTCCTTGAGCTGCGCGAGATCGTCCGGCGTGAACAGAACGACGATCGCTTCGGCCTTCGCCATGACGATGTCGAGCACGTCGCCGACGTAGGGATTGCCCTGACGCGCCTCGTCGATCGCGTGGTCCCATTCTAGTGGGTGCAGGTTCAGCGCGCGCAGGAAGTCGAACATCGACTGCCGCAGCGCGCCGTCCCGACCGTGGACGACGAACACGGTGTTGCCCTTTGTGCGCTTCTTCGCGGCCTTGGCCTTCTTGGCCGGCCGGCGCCGCATCGACGCGTGCTCGACGATCTCGATGCCCTCGAACGCAGCTGGCTCGGTCCGGCGGCCGCCGTTCCCACCAAGGTAGCTGCGGACTTCGGCGCGTTCGTCGGCACTGGCGTACTTAGTGACGTTCAGGCCTTCTCGCATGCCGAGCAGCAGCGCCGCCATCGGTCGCTCGAGGCCGGTCTCATTCACGACGCGCTGGATGTGCGGATAGACGGCCCTATCGGAGATCCCGAAATGGCCGGCAAGACGTGCGATCAGATCCTGATTGATTGGCAACTCAGGCCGCCCTCTTCTTACGAGGCTTGCGGCCGTTCTTCTTCTTTGCCCGGAATCGGGCGAGCCTGACATAGCCGGCGGTGACGCCGATCAATGCGGCGATCTCCTTGTCGGAGAATCCGACATTGCCGAGCTTCACAGCCGCCTCGTCGGCCTCCATGTCCTTCACGACGTAGAGACCTAGCAGCGCGGCGATCCGGTCGAGTGCCGGCGTACCCTGCTTTTGGCTACCCTCCTCAGCGGCGGCGGGCGCGCGCTTTCTTTTTGCCTTTTTTGCCACCCTTCTTCGCCTTCGATTTGTTATAGCGAGCCACGCGCACAGACTCGGCGGTGGACCCCGCAGCTTCGGCGGCATCGGCCTGGGGTAGACCGAGCCCCTCCAGGAACTTCACCTTGTCGAGCACTTCCCGGTACTTGTCCGGTTCGCGGTCCGTTGCTCGCTCCAGCGCCAACCTAGCCAACGATCGACCGATCACAGCCAGCCATGGCGCGAATTCAGAGTTTTCGTCTGCCATGCGGCTACCTGCGGTTGGCACGAATCGCACAGGAAAGGTGGCAAACGCGGTTCCGGGTGTCCAGAGCTCCACGTCCCCAAGTTGAGATTCGCCTGTTAGGCCTACCGATCTAACGTGCCAAAAGCAGCGGCGTAAAGGACGGACTAGCTGGCGCTTCGCATTCGATCACATCGGTTTACGTCTCGTTCCACGCCGTCCAGAATTTCTGGCACGAAGCTGGTACAGAAAAAACTCAACTGATTGATGTTGTTAAGTGATTCTACTGCCCACCCGTTACGGCGGGGGAAGGGCGGCATCCCTGCCCTTCCCGGCGCGGTCTGGCCAGGCCAGCTCCCGGATGGGATAGTCATGAGCCCTCCCCGGGGCCGCAGGCGGGCGCCCGCCCCGAAAATGACATCCAACGATAACCGGAAATCCCAAGGTCCCCCTTTTCATGCCCGTTGTGCTCGATCCCGATGCCGCCGCCGTCTACAAGGCCTTCCAGGAGGCCGGCCGCCCCGCCTACGAGACGCTGACCGCGGACGAAGCACGCGCCTATTATTCGCAGGCGCGCTTTGCCACCAATCCCGAACCGCCGGAGCTGGCGCGCGTCGCGCCACTGGCAATCCCGGCGCCACACGGCACGATCCCTGCCCGCCTCTACGTTCCGAACCAGCTGCGCCGGCACGACGGCCTGTCGCCGGCCCTGGTATTCTTCCATGGCGGCGGCTGGGTGATCGGCGATCTCGACTCCCACGACGTCGTCTGCCGCCAGCTCGCGGCCCAAGGTGCACTGATCGTGATCTCGGTCGACTACCGCCTCGCGCCCGAGCACAAGTTTCCCGCCGCCGCCGATGACGCGATCGCCGCGACCAGATGGGTCGCCGCAAATGCGCGCCAGCTCGGCATCGACGCCTCGCGCCTTGCGATCGGCGGCGACAGCGCCGGCGGCAATCTCGCCGCGGTCGCGGCGCTTGCAGCCCGGGACGGCAACGGCCCCGCGATCGCGGGCCAGGTGTTGATCTATCCGGCAACCGATTTCGCCATGACGCACGGCTCCCACAGCGAACCCGAGACCAGCGTGCTGCTGACGCATTCGGTGATCCGCTGGTTCCGCGACCATTATCTCAATGGCGCTGCCGACATCCACGACTGGCGCGCCTCGCCGGCGCGCGCGCAAAACCTGGCCGGCCTGCCGCCGGCCTATGTGCTGACCGCCGGCGCCGATCCGCTGCGCGACGAAGGCGACGAATATGCCGAGCGCCTGAGCCAGGCCGGCGTGCCCGTGACTTACAGGCACTATCCCGGCCAGTTCCACGGCTTCTTCACGATGGGCAAGCTGTTGCGACAGGCCAACGTCGCCGTGAGCGAGATCGGCGTTTGGTTGAAGGGATTGGGCTGACCCACCGTCCCGCATGCCGTCCATTCTTCATACCATCTTCGCACTCCCCCTGCGCGGGCTGACCTGGCTCGGCGGCCAAGGCACCCGCGCGGTGGCGGCCGTCGCCTTCATCGCCGTCGCGGTGCCGCCGCTCGGCGCCCTCCTGCGCCCTTACGTCACCGAGGCGATTTTCCTTCTGCTCTGCATCTCCTTCATACGCGTCGATCTCATGGCACTGTATGGTCATTTGCGCCGGCCGGCGCTGGTCGCGGCCGCCACGGCCTGGACCACGATCGGTGTGCCGCTGATCGTCGGATTGATCGCCCATGCAACGGGGCTGACGAGCCACTCGCCCGGCCTCGCTCTCGCGCTGATGCTCCAGGGCATGGCCTCGCCGATGATGGCCTCGCCGGCCCTCGCTGCGCTGATGGGGCTCGATGCCACGCTGGTGCTGGTCACGCTGGTGACCTCGACCGCGCTCGTTCCCTTTACCGCTTCGCTGTTCGCGGGCCTCTTTCTCGGCGACATGCTCAGCATCTCGCCGCCGACGCTCGGCCTGAAACTGCTCGGCATCCTCGCCGCATCGCTGCTGGCCGCGACCGTCATCCGCTGGATCTTCGGCGCGAAGGCGATCCAGCGTCAGAAGCGGCCGATCGACGGCTTCAACATCATCATCCTGCTCGTGTTCGCATCGGCAGTCATGGGAGATGTCGCGAGCGACCTGATGAGCCAGCCGATGTTCACCATCGGCCTCGCGCTGCTGTCCTTCGCGATCTATTTCACACTGCTCGCGATCACCACGCTGCTGTTCCGCCGCATCGGCACCGAGCGCGCGCTGGCGCTCGGGCTGATGGTGTCACAGCGCAATCTCGGCCTGATGCTGGCGGCCACGGCCGGCGCATTGCCGCCCGCCACATGGCTCTATTTCGCGATGACGCAGTTCCCGATTCATCTTGCGCCGTACATGCTGATGCCGATCGCGCGGCGCTTGACAGCGCGCTCAGATACATCGAGCGCGGCGGCGGCAAATGGCACGACTAAACAGTCCTCATAATCCTGAAATGTCTGCGTCGAGCGCGATCGGAGGGGCGGTCCCACGAATCGTGGCGTGAACCCGTAGAAGGTCTAGGTGCGACATCTAGATACAATGCCGTTCAGCTTATGTTATTGCGTTAATTTTAAATGGAATATAAAATGATTTAATACTTTTAATTTAGTGCGCTCGGCGGAGCACAACCTGGGAGAGCAGCCATGAAGATCAATTGGGGTATTCTTTCCGCCGCGGCATTTGCGTTGACTCTGGCGATGACGACCGTGCCACCTGCCGCGGCTTGCAACGGCAAGGGCAATTGCTCCAACGCGCCCGGCCATACGAGGGGAGCCCCCGGACCGATTGCGGGTGCCGGCCTTCCCATTCTCGCGATTGGATACGGCGTGTACTGGCTGGTGAGACGGCGGCGGACCCGCTAGTCTAGGCGAACGGTTCAGCGGTGCTTGGTTTGGAAGAACGTCTTGGTCTCATCCATTCAGCACCACTTGTCAGCGGCGCCGAGCATCACCGGTCGCCTCCTTTGACCTTGGCAAGATAGTCGACGATCGCGGGCACGTCGGTATCACCGCCCAGTGCCAGCGCACATAGAACCGGTCGTTGGGGGTGAACACGCCGCGGTCGAACACCTCCATCGGGGTCTCAAGCAGCGGCGGTCGCGTGCGCTGCAGGATCATGCTCCCCTTTTGCGGAAAGTCATGCGTGATCGGCCGATCACGCGGTTCGCCGGCGATCGGCAGCCGGATCGATTGATCGGCGCGGACCGATGAGCCGGCGGGCGTGAGGCCGGCAACCCCGAGGGCTTGAAGCATGGCGCGGCGGGACCATGCTGGAGAGCGTGCATGGTCGAGATATTGGGACATCGAAGACTCCTGTTCGAATGGATTTGCTGAATCAGTCCCGCGGCTCATCCGAGGAGCAAGTCCGCGAGCGGATCTTCGACCTGCCGGTGAGGTTGCGCCTGCCGGACGCTCGGAAGATGCCTGCCGATCTGGCGGACTCCTCGTTCCGAGTGAATGGCGATTTTGGGATCCGGCGCGTGCACCGGGCTGCCGGCAAACGCGGGCGGCGCACCAAGCGCGGACGCGGCAGCGACGAACAGGGCGATCGCAAGGAAAGCGCGACGTGAATGGGTCATTGTCGTTCTCCATCTCTGTATTTTCGGCACGCAATGCTCGAAGTGCCTGCGTGTGTCCAAGGAGGTAGACCTCGGCGCATCGGCAATCCAACGAGATGATCAGATCGTTCTGATCGTCGACCGCGATCGAATTCCCCAGCCGCTCGCACGCGCGCGACGGCGCACTTGTCGGCGAGACGTGGGTTCGATCGGTGTGGAATACGCGCTACGGGCGGGGCCCCGCCTATGGCGCGGCGCCGGCGGCGATGCTGGACATCAGGGCGGCTTCAGCCTTGCTGATGTGCCGCTCCTTGTGACGGAGCGCGTAGAACGAACGCTTCGCCAATTCGTCCTCGAGCTGAACGAGCTGTTTTGCCGTTATCGCCTTTTCGACCACGAGATCGGAGATGGCTGCAGCGCAGCGGCCCGCTTCGATCGCGGTTCGGATCGCCTCGTTCGAGGCCAATTCGAGCTGAACCGTCAGATCGGCGAGGCGCACCCCGCGCTTCTTCAGCGCGCGTTCGAACATGGCCCGCGTTCCGGAGCCCGGCTCGCGAAGGATCCACGATGTCCTGGTCATCCAGTCGGAGGGCAGTTTTTTTTGGCTCGCCAGAGGGTGCCGCGCACCCACCACGGCGACCAGCGCATCGCCGTCGACCCGGCGGGCGGACAATGCGGCGTCGTCAATGTCGCCCTCGACAAAGCCGACATCCGCCATGCCGTCGCGAACGTCGGTTGCGACCTGCTCGCTGTTGGCGATCCTGACGTGGATTTCGATGCCGGGATGAACGGCCTGAAACGCCAGCAATCTCATCGGAAGCCAGTAGCTCCCGACCGTCTGGCTTGCCGCGATCACCAATCGTCCGGCCTTGAGGCCGGCAAAATCGCGCAGGACCTGCTCCGCGGCGTGCGCGCGCGCCAGCACCGCTCGCGCTTCCCCGAGAAACGTCCGGCCCATATGCGTGAGGACGATACCGCGTCCCACCCGATCGAACAGCTTGACCCCGTAGCGTCCTTCGAGCGCGGCGATTGCCGCGCTCGTGGCCGATTGTGTCAGATTCAATTCCTGGGCGGCCTGGGTGACGTGCTGCTTGTCGGCGACAGCGGCGAATATCCGGAGCTGTTCGAGCGTCATGGTCATCCCGCGAGTTTGATGAGAATCAAGCTGAAGGCTGCGATGAAGAGGAAGGCCAGCCCGCCCAGCATAGCCGGACGCAGCCCCTCCGCGTACAATTTCGAGACGTCGGTCTCAAGGCCCATGGCCGCAAGCGCCATCGTGAGCAGGAAGGTCGAAAACGTGATCGTCGCGCTCCTGAGGCCCGCCGGAATGCACACGACGCTGTTGAGTGCGGCTATCGCGACAAAGCCGATCGCGAACCAGGGGATGGGCGGCCTTGCCGACTTGCCGCCGGCCGGCTGCGCCGAAGCCCGGGTGACGACGCTCAGGGTCAGGACGACCGGCGCGAGCAGCATGACGCGGGCAAGCTTGGCAACGGTTGCCATTTCACCCGCGCGCTGGCTGTTCTGGAAGGAGGCGGCAGCCACCTGGGCGATCTCGTGGATGGATGCGCCGCTCCAGAGGCCGTACGCGTCCGCATCGAGATGCAGAAGACGAGGCAGCATCGGATAGACGAACATCGCGATCGAGCCGAAGATCGTGACGCATGCGATCGCATATGCGACGTCCTCGTCGGACGCTTCGGTGACGCTGTTGGTCGCGACGACGGCTGACGCGCCGCAGATCGAGGTGCCCGCGGCGATCAGTTGGGTGAGCTTGCGTTCGACGCCCAGCGCACGCCCGGCTGCGAGCGTGAATCCGAACGTGGCAACGAGCGTGCCGGCGACGATGAGAATCCCCTTGGTGCCGACGGTGGCAAGCTGGGTCAGCGTGATCTGGAAGCCCAGGAGCACGATCGCGAGGCGGAGCAACCGGCGCATGCTGAAGCTGATTCCAGCGCGGGCGAGAGCTGGCGTTCCGGCGAGGTTGCGCACGGCCATTCCGATCGCGATCGCCAGGATCATGGGACTGAACGTCGCGACGGCAGGAATACTGCGCATCATGTTGGCGACCACGGCAATGGTCGCGGCCAGCGCGACGCCGGGGACGATGGCAAGGGCGGAGTCCCGATATGACAGGATGTTGTCGCGCATGGCACGCGTGGTGGGGTATGGGCGGGAATTCTGAACAATGGTCATTGGCGTGTCTCTGGGGAGCTGCGAGGGATGCGACGGCGAAAAGCCGCCGCATCTCTCATCGATCGGTCAATCGGTCGCGGCCGCGAGATGCCGACGCAGACCCTGGTTCACTTGTTCGATCGCAGCCTCGGTGGAGGGCACGTGACGCAGTGCGTTGAGCAGCACGAAATCGTGGATCGTGCCGTTGTAGCGGACCGCGTCCACGCTGACCCCGGCCTCCTTCAGCTTCCTCGCATAGGCCTCGCCCTCATCGCGCAGCGGATCGTTCTCCGCGGTGATGACGAGCGCAGGCGGCAGTCCCTTCAATTCCTCGCTGCTGGCGCGCAGCGGCGATACGTAGGGATTGTCCCGGGTCGTCGCGGCGGGCGCATAGAGATCCCAGCCGTACTTCATGAAGGCGCGGGCGAGGAAACGGCCGGCTCCGTATTCGTGATATGACGCCGTATCGACGCTGGCGTCCGTCGCAGGGATGAGCAGCGCCTGATAGCTGATCTGCGGTCCCTTGCGGTCCTTGGCCATGAGGGCCAGTGCCGCACCCATGTTGCCGCCAACGGAGTTGCCTGCAATCGCAATACGATGGCCGTTGGCACCGAATTCCTCGGCATGCACCGCGATCCACTTGAGCACGGCATAGCATTCTTCGAGTTGCGTCGGATACTTCGCTTCCGGCAACGGTGTGTATTCCACGAACACGCCGATCTGCCCCGAGCCCACGACCAGGTCCCGCAACAGCCGCTGATGGTTCTGGAAGTTGCCGACGATCCAGACACCGCCATGGATGAACAGCACGACGCCAGGTCTGCCGGTCAGATGTTCGGGCTTCATGACGTAGAGCCTGACGGTGCGCCCGTCCTGCTCGATCGTCCGCTCGGTCGTGGTGACGCCGGACATGTCCACGGCCGTTCGAGACTGCAGCGATGTCAGTACGTCTTGCGGCTCGGGTTGGGGCAGCTCCCAGAATGGCGTGCTGTCCTTGTTGATCTCGGCGAGAAATGCACGAATCCCGGGATCGAGGCGCGGGTCGTCGGAGGGAGCCGGAGCAGCCGTTGCGGCCTGGTTGATCTGGCTCGCTTCCGTGATCGGGGCTGCAAACGTTGTGGTGCGGTTCATGAGATTGATCCAATGCTGGTTGGAGTGACTCACTGAGTGGGTCTCAGCCCAGCTGAGGATCGGAGAATCCGATAAATTGATCCAACGAATTGTTCGAGTTCAATCAATCGATAAAATCGATTTGTTTCAGTCCGACTGCAGCAGGCGGCTGGCCAGCCGATTCCGAAACGGGATGTCGCGCGCGAACTAACATTTGTGCGATCGGACTGATCCCACCGAACTCATCGAGGCCATTCGCGAAGGAGGTCCGTAGAGCACCTACCCGGCCCGCGCCGCGCGCCGCAGTGCCTGCGGCGGCTGGCCGAAGGCGCGGATGAAGGCGCGCCGCATTCGCTCGGGATCGCGGAAGCCGGTCGTTTCCGCAACGAGCTCGATCGCCTCGCGCGAGGACTGCACGCGCTCGCGCGCGACTTCGAGACGCAGGCGCTCGATCGCCTTGGATGGCGTCGTGCCGGTCTCGGCGGCAAAGGCACGGGCAAAATGCCGTGCGCTCATGCCGGCGCGATCGGCGAGATCTTCCACCGTCAGCGGCGCATCGAGGTTTTCGCGCGCCCAGGACAGCAGTGCGCCGAAGCGCCCGCTCGGCGTCTTCAGCTCCAGCAGCGAGGAGAATTGCGACTGGCCGCCGCTGCGGCGGTGATAGAGCACGAGCTGGCGTGCGGTCTGCTGCGCGATCTCCTCGCCGTGGTCCTCGGTGATCATCGCGAGCGCGAGATCGATGCCCGCGGAGATGCCTGCCGAGGTCCAGACATTGTCGTCCCGGGTGAAGATCTGGTCCGGCTCGAACTTCACCTTGGGAAAGCGCGCGACGAAATCGCGCGTCCGCCCCCAATGCGTGGTGGCGCGGCGGCCGTCGAGAAGTCCCGCCTCGGCCAGCACATAGGCGCCCGAACAGACGCTCGCGATCCGCACGCCGCGTTTCGCCAGACGCTGCACCAAGGCGCGCGTGACCTCGCAGCGCGCGGCATCAGCCACACCGGCGCCGCCGGCGACGACCAGCGTCGTGATGGCGTTCGACGCCTTGAAGTCGTGGGCCATCATCTCGACACCCGACGAGCTGCGCACGAGGCCCGCCTTCGCAGCCAGCACGCGAATGCCAGGCGCCTTGCCGGTGCAGCGCGCTGCGATCTCGAACGCCGAGATCGGGCCTGCCGCATCGAGCAGCTGGAAATCCGGGAAGATCAGGATGCCGATCATGGCTCGTGTCCGAAAGTGAGGGAATTACGCCATTTCGGACGGAAGGGCACCATGACATCCTGCCGGCGTCAAGCTCGTAATTGGAGGATCCGCAGATGTCGCCACCGCTCCAGATTGGCCTATTGGTGTTTCCGCGCGTCACCCAGCTCGACTTCACCGGTCCCTTGCAGGTGTTCTCGATGGTTCCCGGCGCAAAACTGCACCTGATCTGGAAGCGGATCGAACCGGTGCCGAGCGATTCCGTGATGACCCTGACGCCGACCGCGACCTTTGCAGACTGCCCTCAACTCGACGTGATCTGCGTGCCCGGGGGCGGCGGCACCAACGACCTGCTCAGCGACACGGAGGTGCTTGACTTCCTGCGCAGGCAGGCCGACGGCGCCAAATACGTCACCTCGGTCTGCACGGGATCGCTGGCGCTCGGTGCCGCCGGCCTGTTGAACGGCTACCGCGCCGCCACCCATTGGAGCGCGATGGACATGCTCGCCCAGTTCGGCGCGACGCCGACAAAGTCGCGCGTCTGCATCGATCGCAACCGCATCACCGGCGGAGGCGTCACCGCCGGCATCGATTTCGCGCTGACGCTGGTGTCGATCATGGTCGATCGCACCACGGCGGAAGCGATCCAGCTCCAGATGGAATACAATCCGGCCCCGCCGTTCAATTCGGGCTCACCCGACACCGCGTCCGCCGAGGTGCTGGCATTGCTGAGGGAGCGCGGCGCGCAGAACCAGGCGCGGCGCCTGGAAGCGGTCAAGCGCGCGGTGGAACAAGTGAACCGCTCTCGTGTCCCGGACGCGGTGCAGCGTGCAACGCTGCTCCGCTGAGCCGGGACCCAAGAAGGCTACGCAAACCGCTGCAACATGGGCTCCGCTCTGCAGCGCATCGCTGAAGGCGCCCTGCGCTGCGTCCGGGGCACGTTGATCTTCGTGCCGGTCTCCAAAAGAAAAAGGCCGCTCGGTTTCCCAAGCGGCCTTTCCTGTCTTACGGCGGCTGCACATTTCATCGGGCGATTTCGGAGCTTCCAGACCGGGGGCCTATCTCCCGGTCGAGTCCTGGTCGGCGGCCGCTGCATCTCGGGACAGTCGCGAGCTGTTGCCCGAACCGAACGCGATGGTCTCCCATCTCCGTAAGATGCGATCATTGAGCCGCATCGCCCGCGCCGGCGCAACGCCCGCGCGAGCGGCATCCCCGCTGTTCCTGTTGTCCACAGCAGCGTGCCGCGGATGCATGTGCATCCGCTTCGGACGACGGCGGCCGTCCGCGGATGGGCCGGAAAGGCTAGCCAGGCGTCCAGGGCTGGTAGTCGCCGGTCGCCTTCGGACGCCTGCCGCTGGCAAGCGTCGAGCCGGAGGGACGATACGCCCGTGCCGTGCCGGTGAGGTTCGGCTGGTGAGGCTTTTCCCACTCGCGCGGCTGATAATTGGCCTCGGTCGGCGGCACGTCGACGACGTGATGAATCCAGCCGTGCCAGGATGGCGGAATCCGGCTCGCCTCGGCATAGCCGTTATAGACCACCCAGCGCCGCTCGAAGCCGAGCGTCGGGTCGACCGCCCCGCCGCGGGTGCGATAATAGAGGTTGCCCTGCTCGTCCTGGCCGACCAGTTCCCCGTACCGCTTGGTCCAGAGCTGGGTGCCAAAAGTCTGGCCATTCCACCAGGTGAAGAATTTGAGGAAGAACTGTTTCATGCGGCGAGGGCCCTGCTTCGTCGGGTCCTGATGCCATCCGGGCGGCGAAATGTCCAGTTCGGTGGCGGGCCCGGCCCTCTCTCCGCAAATCCGGCTATCGACCAGACCCTGCCGCAAAGCGGACGCGATTCATTCATGCCCGGTACAGCGGCCGCGCGTGAGGCTCCATTCGCGCGCAAACCGGCGTGATCTCAAGGAACCCCCGCGCTTTCATAGGGTTTGCTTTCCGGGAAAGGAGTTCAACCATGAACAGTCTGAAAGTTTTGAGTGCCGCCGCGGCGGTGGCCCTGGTTCTTCCCTTTGCGACGCCGAGTTTTGCCCAGGGTCGTCCCACATTGGGCGGAGGCGGTGGCGCCCATATCGGCGGCGGCGGTGGCGGTGCCGGCGCGCGCATGGGTGGCGGCGGCGCTGCGTTCCATGGCGGTGGCGGCGCTGCGTTCCGCGGCGGTGGCGGCAATTTCGGGGCTGGTGCCGCGATGCGTCCGAGCGGAGGCAGTTTCGCGGCCCGCACTGCGATGCGTCCGAGCGGCGGCAGCTTCGTAGCCGGCGCGATGCCCCGTCAGTCCCTCTCGCCCTCCTTCAGCGGCACCCGTGGCGTCGCAACCGCAGGCAACTGGCGCGGTGGAAGCAACTGGAGCGGCCACCACTGGCATCATCGTCGCGGCGGCTTCTGGCCGGGCTTCGCGGCTGGCGCCGCAATC
>NZ_AJQE01000113.1 GCF_000261685.1 Bradyrhizobium genomosp. I (2014)
CGGCGGCGGCTACGGCTATTACGATGATCCCTACTATTACGGCTATTATGACGAACCGACGGTTGCGGTGGTGCAGGATGGCGGCGGCGATTCCGCTGCCTATTGCGCGCAGCGCTTCAAATCGTACGACCCGGCTTCGGGCACCTATCTTGGTTATGACGGCCAGCGGCATCCCTGCCCATAGGCAGATCGCCGAGGCGTAAGGCAAAAGGCGTCGCAGCGATGCGGCGCCTTTCTGGCAGTCGGCGTATCCCCTCGCCCGCTTCGGTTCCGTCAAGATCGGATCCGCCAGGATGCCTACAAATCGATGCAAATGGACCTTATGCACCGCGCCGTGCATATCCTTGGTGATCCAATCCAAAATTGACCGGAGACACGATTCGCGGATATCACCAACCACAGTGGGGACTTCGATCACCTGGGAAGTGTCATGCCGCGTATTCTCGTGGTTGATGACGATCCGATGGTCGGCGCGACCATCGAGGTCCTCCTCCAACGTCAGGGCTTCGACGTCACGCTGACCGACGGCGGCGAAACAGGACTGGCTGCGCTGGAATCGCAGGCCTTCGACGTGATGCTGGTTGACATCTTCATGCCGCATATGCGCGGCTTCGAATCCATCCGCATCTTTCACGAGCGCGCGCCGACTACGCCGCTGATCGCGATGTCGGGCTACGCCTTCGCCTCATCCGCCTCGCCCTCTCCGGACTTTCTCCGCATGGCGCTGGAGCTCGGCGCAACGCGCTGCCTGCGCAAGCCGTTCACGCCCGAGGCGCTGCTGACCACGATCCGGGAATGCCTCGCCGGTCGGGGCGAGAGCGCACAGCCGATGGACAAGAAAGAAGCCCCTTGATTGCAACGCAGCGCGTCATTCTCGGTGCTGGACTTGCCATCCTCCTGATCATCACCGCGGCCTCGATCGCCCTCGACGTCAAGTCGCGGTCCGACGCGGCATGGGTCAGTCAGACCGTCCAGATACAGAAGAAGATCTCCGATCTGCGCGTGCTGCTCCGCCGCGCCGAGAGCGCCGCACGCGGCTATGAGCTCTATCGCAGCCCGGGCTTCAGCGACGAGTTCCAGGCGGTACACGCCAGGATCGCGCCGGCCCTTGCCGACCTCAAGCACGACCTGCGCGACAATCCCGACCAGGTCGCGCTGCTGGAGGGCACCGAGCCGCTGGCGATGCGCCGGATCGAGATCGCCGCCACGGCGATGCGCCTGCGCGCCGAGAACGACCAGGCCGGCATTGCCGCGCTCAACGGCAGGGCCGAGGGCCGCGGCCTCATGGACACGGTGATGGGCAATCTCGACCATCTGAGCACCGAGGAAGAGCGCCTGCTCAACGAGCGCAGCCGGGATTCGCGCCGCACCAGCATCGTGCTGCTCGGTATCGACGTCGCCGGCGCCGTGCTGATCCTGCTCCTGGTCGCGCTGGTGATGCGCGAGAGCCGGCGCACCACGGGGGAGCTCCAGAACTCGCTCGAGCAGACACAAGCCGCCAAGGCGGCGCTCGAGGAGGCGGTGGCCGAGCGCACCGAGCACCTGGTCACCGCGCACGACGAGCTGCGGCTGTCGGTCAACGTGCTGCAGAGCACGTTTCGCAGCATGGCGGAGGCGGTGCTGGTCATCGACGCCGAGGGCAATGTCCTTCTGTCCAATCCGGCCGCCGAACGCATGCTGCAGCATCGCGCCGGGATGAACTTGAGCAATCTGCGCGCACTTTCGGATGTGTTTCACGGCGACGGCGTCACGCCGCTCAAGGCCGACGAGCTGCCATCGAAGCGCGTGCTGCGCGGCGAGCAGTTCGAAGAGCTGGAGATGATCGTCCGCCCGCACAGCGGCAATCCACCCCGCCATCTCATGATCAGCGGCCGGCCGATGCGGGACGCGCAAGGCAACATCTCGGGCGCGGTGCTGGTCTATCACGATGCGACGACCTCGCGCGAGACGGAGCGGCAACTGCACCAGTCGCAGAAGCTGGATGCGATCGGCAAGCTGACCGGCGGCGTCGCGCACGACTTCAACAACATGCTGACCGTCATCTCCGGCAACACCGAGACGCTGGTGGAGAGCCTGAAGGACCAACCCGAGCTTCAGCGCACGGCACGGCTGATCGACGATGCCGCCGAGCGCTGCGCCGAGCTGATCCAGCACCTGCTCGCGTTTGCGCGCCGGCAGCCGCTCGAGCCGCGCAACGTCGAGATCAATGCGGCGATATCAGACATCGCCAAGCTGCTGCGCCCCACCCTCGGTGAGCAGATCCAAATCGAGACCGCGCTGGAACAGGGACAGATGACCGCGCATATCGATCCGTCCAGGCTCACCAACGCCGTGCTCAACATGGCGATCAACGCGCGCGACGCCATGCCGAACGGCGGCAAGCTGCTGCTGGAGACCCAGCGCGTCGTGCTCGACGAGGCCTATGCGCAAGCCAATGCGGAGGTTCAGCCCGGCGCTTACGTGATGGTCGCGGTGAGCGACACCGGCACCGGCATGCTCCCCGACGTCCAGCAGAAGGCGTTCGAGCCTTTCTTCACCACCAAGGAGGTCGGCAAGGGATCCGGCCTCGGCCTCTCGATGGTCTACGGCTTCGTCAAGCAGTCCGGCGGCCACATCAAGATCTACAGCGAGGAAGGCCACGGCACCACGATCAAGCTCTATCTGCCGCCGGGCGAAGGCACGTCGGACGTGACAGCCGGGGTCGCGCCGCAGGCCGAAGGCGGCGCGGAGACCATTTTCGTGGTCGAGGACGACACGCTGGTGCGCAACTTCGTCACCGCGCAGCTCCAGAGCCTCGGCTACAAGACGGTGGCCGCGCCCGACGGCCGGGCCGCGCTGCAATTGATCGAGGCCGGCCAGCCGTTCGATCTCCTCTTCACCGACATCGTCATTCCCGGCGGCATGAGCGGCCGCGAGCTCGCCGAAGAAGTGGCCAGGCGGCGGCCGGGTGTGAGGGTGCTCTACACCTCCGGCTACACCGACAACGCCGTCGTCCATCACGGCAAGCTCGACGACGGCGTGATGCTGCTGACCAAACCCTACCGCCGCAACCAGCTCGCTGAGATGATCAGGAAGGCGCTCGGCCGCAGGGCGGCCGGTTAGCCGGGATCCCATAACGCAGACTAGAGAATGGATGGCAGAGCAGGCCAGGGGTTAGTTTGTCCGGTGGACAGTGTACCTCGGTCCGCCTTTCCCAACGCACAACCCGCGCCCTGTCTCGCAAGCATCGGTGGAACGACGGTCCATTCGCGATTGCAGGCTCTTGGGAGGTTCTCGCTCGCAAAACGGATTCGTGATGAAGGGCGCCGCCCCATTTTGATTTCCGTCAAAGGCCGCGTGGAGTTCAACCTTAGCATAGCAGACAAAAGGACGCGGGATGACGGAAAGCAATCCAAAAACAGCTCGCGTAGACGGTAAGGTACTCGCCGTTCGTGGTGCAGTCGTCGATGTCGTTGTTGACGGAACCGTTCTTCCGGAGATCGGCGATGCGCTGATAGTCCAATGCGAAGGCAACGCCCCCTCAACACTGACGGTCGAAGTTCAAGCACATCTCGACGAACACGTCGTTCGTGGCGTCGCGCTGCAATCGACCGCGGGCCTGAGACGCGGCTTGACGGTGCGCGCGAGCGGAACTCCGGTCGCCATTCCCGTCGGTGACGCCCTCCTCGGCCGCCTGCTCGACGTGACCGGGCAACCGAGAGACGATGGGCCGACGCTGCCGGAAGACTTGCCGCGCGTTCCCATCCATGGCCGCGCGCCGCCACTGAGCGAACGCAGCCCGGCGACTGCGATCTTCGAGACCGGAATCAAGGTGATCGACCTTCTCGCTCCGCTGCCGCAGGGAGGCAAGGCGGCGATGTTTGGGGGCGCCGGCGTCGGCAAGACCGTCGTCATCATGGAGCTTATTCACGCCATGGTCCAGGCTTACAAAGGCATTTCCGTGTTCGCCGGGATCGGCGAGCGCTCGCGCGAAGGGCACGAACTATTATCGGAAATGCGTCGATCCGGCGTGCTTGATCGCAGCGTGCTGGTGTTCGGCCAGATGAACGAGCCACCGGGCGCACGCTGGCGGGTTGGGTTGACAGCACTGACGATCGCCGAATATTTCCGCGACCGGAAGGGGCAGAACGTGCTGCTGCTGATGGACAATGTATTTAGATTCGTCCAGGCCGGCAGCGAGGTCTCGGGCCTCTTGGGAAGGCTGCCGTCACGCGTTGGCTATCAGCCGACCCTGGCGACGGAAGTCGCGGCCCTTCATGAGCGCATCGCCTCCATTGCCGGCGCCGCCGTGACCGCAATCGAGGCCGTCTATGTTCCCGCGGACGACTTCACCGATCCGGCGGTGACGGCGATATCAAGCCATCTGGACAGCACGATCATGCTGTCTCGCGCGATGGCTGCGGAAGGAATGTATCCGGCCGTGGATCCCCTGAGTTCATCCTCAATTCTGCTCGATCCTACGGTCGTCGGGCAAGAACACTACAGCACCGCAGAGCGAGTTCGCGAGATCATCGCGCATTACCGCGAACTTCAAGACGTCATCTCGCTCCTCGGTATGGACGAATTGAGTGCTGGGGACCGGCTTGCAGCCGCCCGCGCCCGCCGGCTCCAGCGCTTCCTGACCCAGCCCTTCGCTGTGACGGAAGCATTTACCGGCGTAGCGGGCAAGTCGGTGCCGCTCGTAGAGACCATCAGGGGATGCCAGGCGATCCTTCGTGGCGACTGCGACAAATGGCCCGAGAGCGCGCTCTACATGATCGGCGACCTAGCCGAAGCCACGGCGCGGATGAAGGCCTCGGAGATGGCCGGATGAGGCTGCTGATCACTTCCCCTACCGCAATTGTCGTCGATGATTCCGACGTTGTCTCGGTACGGGCCGAGGACGCAAGCGGCGGCTTTGGCATTCTTCGTGGTCATGCCGACCTGCTCACGGCGCTGAGCGTATCGATCGTGGCCTGGCAGGCTGCTTCCGGCCACACGCGCTACTGCGCGGTGCGTCGCGGCGTTCTCTCGGTGACCGGAGGGAATGAGGTCGGCATCGCAACGGCAGAAGCGGTTCCCGGCGACGATCTCGGCCAACTCGAGCAGATCGTCCTCGACGAATTCCGCAGGCGTGCCGAAGCCGAACGCGCCTCGCGTGTCCAAGGCGCTCAGTTACAGATGAAGGCGATCCGGCAGATCGTCCAATACCTGCGCCCCGACCCGAACCACCTCAGGGAGGGCGGCGCGTGACGGCCCGTTCCGATCCATCCGGCAAAGCCTCTCCAGACGGCCTCGCAAAGGCCGTGCGCGATCAGCGTATCCGCCGCGAGCGATGGCGGACCGAAGGCGAACCGTCCATGATGAAGTTCGTCGGCCAGATAGGCGTGCTTGGCTGGATCATAGTCGCACCCGCGCTTGGCGGCCTCTTCATTGGTCGCTGGATCGATCACAGGCTCGGCACGGGCATCTTCTGGAGCGCGCCGCTGCTGTTCCTTGGCGTGACAATCGGCTGCTCGTCGGCCTGGCGATGGATGCATCAACGGTGAGCGGCACAATCCTGTACAACTCCCTGGCCGTCGCGGTCGCTTCCTCGGGTTGGTTCGCGGCCGGTTCGCTGCTCGGTCTTGCGCATTTCGGCTCGCTGCGCTGGACCACTCGGTGGATGCTCGGGGGACGTACCCTGTTTTCGATCGGACTACAGGGTCTTCGCTTCGTTGCGACCGCCGGGACCCTGGCCCTGCTCGCACGCTGGTTCGGGGCGCTGCCGCTACTCACGGGCACGATCGGCTTGCTGGCGGCCCGCACGGGGCTGCTGTTGCGGGAGCCGCAGCAATGATGAGTTCGCCCCTCACGGCAGAGGTCGTCTTCGTGATCGGCCCTGTCGCGGTCACCAAGCCTGTCATCGTCACCTGGGGACTGATGCTGGTCATGGGCCTCGGCGGCAGCCTTGCGGCCCGATCGCTCTCGGTCCAGCCGACGACACGCCAAGTCGTCGTCGAGATGATCGTCGGCCTGGTGGAAGATCAGATCCGCGCAACCATGCGCGTGAGGCCGCAGCCGTACATTGCAACGATCGGCACTCTCTTCCTGTTCATCCTGTCTGCCAATCTGTGCTCGCTCGTGCCGGGTATCGAGCCGCCGACGGCGCATATCGAGACCGATGCCGCGCTCGGCCTGATCGTCTTCTTCGCCATAATCTATTTCGGCATCAAAGCTCGAGGGCTGAGAGGCTATTTGAAGACCTTCGCCGAGCCGACGTTGATCATGATCCCGCTCAACATCGTCGAAACGTTCACGCGTACCTTCTCGTTGATCGTTCGCCTCTTCGGTAACGTGATGAGCGGCGTTTTCGTCGTTGGCATTGTGCTCTCGCTCGCCGGCCTCCTGGTGCCGATCCCGCTGATGGCGCTCGACCTGCTGACCGGAACGGTACAGGCCTACATATTCACGGTCCTCGCCATGGTATTCATCGGCAGCGCGCTGGACGAAGGGCAATCGAAGGAAGGAAGAAAATCATGAACTGGATCGAAATCGTCAGCATCCTCGCCGCCGCGCTTGCCGTCTCGTTCGGGGCGATCGGTCCGGCGCTTGGTGAAGGCCGCGCCGTCGCCGCGGCCATGGACGCAATCGCGCGCCAGCCGGAGGCCGCCGGGACGATCTCGCGAACGCTGTTCGTCGGCCTCGCCATGATCGAGACCATGGCGATCTATTGCCTTGTGATCGCTCTCCTCGTCCTGTTCGCCAACCCGTTCTTGCACTAGCTATGCACATCGATTGGTCGACGTTGGCGCTCCAGACTGTCAACGTGCTCATTCTGATCTGGCTTCTCGGTCGATTCTTCTTTCGTCCCGTGGCTGATCTCGTCGCCCGACGGAAGGAAGAGGCAGCCCGAACTCTTGCGGACGCCGAAGCGGCGCGCAAGCAGGCCGAAGACATGCGCACCGAGGCGGCCCGATTGAACGCCGCCGTCAACGCCGAGCGTGATCGTCTGCTCGGCGAGGCTCGCAAGGCGGCGGAGACCGAGAAAACGGCCTTGCTCGCACAATTGTCGGTCGAAGCCGACAAGCAACGTGAGACCGAGAAGGCGGAGATCGCGCGACAGCGTGCCGCGATGGCGCACGATGTGTTCGCGCATGCCAGCGAGCTCTCCGTCGAGATCGCGCGGCGCCTGCTCGAGCGGATTCCGGCGAGCACCCTGTTCTCGGCGTTCCTCGCCGATCTCGGCGGCACGCTGCGCAAATTGCAGCCCGACGCGCGCGAGGCCCTGGCAGTCAGCGGCGCTGAGCAGCCAATCGAGGTGATTGCGGCGGCGCCCCTCGACGAGGAGCAAGCCGCAAATCTGAAGGACGCGCTACGTGCGGCCCTCGGCGTCGAGCCGGTCATGAAGATCGCGACTGACAAGGCGCTGATCGCAGGCTTCGAGGTCAGGAGCCGGAATCTCATCCTGCGCAACAATTGGCGGGCCGATCTCGCGCAGATCAGACGGGAGCTCGACAGGTGACGGACACCGTGGGTCTCGACAGATGGCTCGACGATGCCAGAACGCGCGTGAGCGCGTTCGTGCCCTCGCCGACTGTCGATGAGATCGGCCGCGTCGAATCCGTCGCCGACGGCATCGCAATGATATCCGGCCTTCCCGAATTGCGTCTGGACGAGCTTGTGAGTTTCGAGCACGGACAGCGAGGTTACACGACGACGCTCGACCGCGACATGATCTGCTGCGTGCTGCTCGATGCTGCGGGGGTTGCGGCGGGCCAAACGGTACGCGGCACGGGCGAGGTGGTCCGCGCGCCGGTCGGGCAATCGCTCCTGGGGCGCATCATCGACCCGCTTGGTCGGCCGCTGGACGAGGGGCGGGAAATCGAACCGGAGCGGTTCGATCCCATCGAACGTGCAGCACCGTCGATAATCGACCGAGACTTCGTCAGCGAACCGGTCCAGACGGGTCTACTCGTGATCGACACCATGTTCGCACTAGGCCGCGGACAGCGCGAACTCATCGTCGGCGACCGCGCCGTCGGCAAGACGGCCATCGCGCTGGATTGCATTATCAACCAGAAATCAAGCGACGTCATCTGCGTCTATGTCGCGATCGGCCAGAAGTCGTCGACAGTGAAGCGGGCGATTCAGGCCGTGAAGGCTCACGGCGCTCCGGAGCGCTGCATCTTCGTCGTGGCCGGCGCGTCGACGGCGCCGGGGCTGCAGTGGATCGCACCTTTTGCCGGATTTACAATGGCTGAGTATTTCCGCGACCGCGGCCAGCACGCATTGATCGTGATCGACGATCTGACCAAGCATGCGGCAACCCACAGAGAAATCGGCCTGCTGACGCATCAGCCTCCCGGTCGAGAAGCCTATCCGGGCGATGTGTTCTATGTTCACGCTCGCCTGCTCGAACGTGCCGCCAAGCTCTCAAAGGCGGCGGGAGCAGGCTCACTCACGGCGCTTCCGATCGCGGAGCTGGACGCCGGAAACCTCAGCGCCTACATCCCGACCAATCTGATATCGATCACGGACGGGCAGATCGTGCTCGACTCCCGCCTGTTCCACGAAGGCCACAAGCCGGCGGTCGATGTCGGCAAAAGCGTAAGCCGCGTCGGCGGAAAGACCCAGGCGCCGGCGCTGCGGGAGGCAGCGCACTCCCTCCGCCTCGACTACGCGCAGTTCCTTGAACTCGAGACGTTCACTCGCTTCGGCGCCGTGACCGATACCGCAGTCAAGGACAAGATCGCTCACGGCAAACGGATCCGAGGCATCCTCGGCCAGCACCAGTACGCGCCCATTCGGCTTGCGGACGAGGTCGCACTGGTCATGGCGGTTCAGGAAGGGTTGCTGGATCGCGTCGACCTTGCTGACGTCGATCGGTTTCGCAGCGAGTTGACGACCTGGCTCGATCGGAGTGCAAAGGACGTAGTGGACGATCTCTCAGGCACAGGACGGCTCCTTAGCACCGACCGGACCAAATTGCTCGGCGCCCTAACAGACCTTGCATCGACATTCACGAGCGACGAACACGTCGCGGCCGAAGGAGCTTCATAGTGGCCGATCGGCTCGCCCAGGTCTCGGCGCAGCTCGAGAACGTTCGCCAGCTTCAGTCCGTGGTCACCGCCATGCGCGGCATCGCAGCCTCCCGCGTGCAGCGCGCGCGTGCCCTGCTGGCAGGAGGTGACGCCTACAGCGCCGTCATTTCAGGTGCCATCGGCCAGGCTTTGACGCTGCTGCCGGCCGACTACCGGCCAGGACACGGATCGCGGCGGGCCGCCGTCGTCCTTTTTTGCGCGGAACAGGGCTTTGCCGGCGCCTACAGCGAGCGCGTTCTGGATCACGGTGGCGCATATCTGCCGGGCGCGACGAAATTCCTGATCGGAAGCCGCGGCGGGATAGCCGCCCGCGAGCGCGGCCTGACCACAGCATGGAGTGCGCCAATGGCAACCCATACAGAGGCGATCCCGGCGCTGGCGTCCACCATCGCGGACGCACTCTACGAGTACATCGCCGATGGCGCGCCATCGGCGATCGACGTGGTCGTGCCTGTCTGCAGCTCCGCGGGCGACATCCGCATCGAGCGGCGCTCGCTGCTTCCGCTCGACCTCTCGAGCTTCAAGCGGCCCGTCGCGCAAATGCCGCCGCTGACGACGCTGCCGCCCCACGAACTGCTGGAGCGGCTGACGGCGGAGTACGTCTACGCCCTGCTCTGCGAGGCCACGATGCATGCCTATGCGGCGGAAAACCAGGCGCGTATGATGGCCATGACCTCGGCGCGCAACAACATCGAAGAGAGGCTCGCCGAACTCGAGCATCGGAAGCTGCAGCTCCGGCAGGATGAGATCACGAGCGAGATTGTCGAACTCACAGCAGGTGCGCACGCCATGCAGACCATCCGCTGACTGCACCTTGCGACGCGCATCCGCGATCATCGCGTCGCCAGCACCACCGCGGCCAGCGTGAAGACCAGCGCCGCGATCTGCCCTGCCCCGAGCGGCTCGCCCAGCGCGATGGCCGAGGCCACCACGCCGATCACCGGCACGGCCATCGTCCCGATCGCGGCCACCGAGGCCGGCAGGCGCGCAAGCGCTGCGAACCAGCTGACATAGGCGATGCAGAACTGCACCACGGTCGAATAGACCAAGAGCCACCAGCCGACCGGCGTCACCAACGAGAGATGCGTGGTCTCGACCAGGAGGCCGATGATCGAGATCGGCAGGCAGCCGA
>NZ_AJQE01000114.1 GCF_000261685.1 Bradyrhizobium genomosp. I (2014)
CGTGATCGGCGGCAGATGGATCGGGTACTTCTTCGAGAACACCGTGCCGACGGCGAAGCCGAACGCGCCGGCGAGCGCCATGATGATCCCAGGCGCTTTCTCTGCGCTGGCGGCAATGCCGTTGCCGCCCATGATCGAGGCAAGCCCGGCAAAGGCCATCACCAGCCCCAGCGTGCGCAAGACCGTCGGCCGCTCGCCCAGCACCGGCCAGGCGATGATCGAGGCCCAGACCGGCATGGTGTAGGCGATCAGCGCCGCCTCGCTCGCCGGCAGCCAGAGCAGCGCGAGGCCCATCAGCACCATCCAGCCAGTGACGTTGAGCATGGCAGCGGTCACGAGGCGCGGCCAGATCGCGCCCTCCACGCGCAGGCTTTGCCCGCGCAGCACCGCAAGCAGCGCCAGCAGCACCGCCCCGAGCACGCCGGTGACCCCGCGCAGGGTCAAAGGCGGCAGCTCGGCGAGCAGGAATTTCGTCACCGGCCAGTTGAAACCCCAGCCGATCGAGGTGATCGCGAGGAACATCAGGCCGGCCGGGGCGATGCGCGGCCGCGCATCCCGGCGAGTCGAATCAAGCATGTCTGGTAGCCCGGCAAGATCGAGCGTCAGCTTGGCCCGGATTCGGGGTCGGAACCACCACCTCGGCGGGCATGCCTGCCCTCACCTTCCGTAGGGCTACGTGAGTCCCCCTGACGCAATCCCGCCCACCAAAAATATACCTGCCCTGTGAACAGCGGGATGAAGCCTCCTCATCATCACGGGACGCAAATTTTTTCGGTTGGGAATCCCTGAGGACTCACTGATACTTGGCTCCACAACAGGCGCGGTGCAAACCCCTGTTATCCCCCGCAATCCACCATATTTAGTATTTGATTCAGGAACTCGCACTAGTTCTTGACGGGCGCAACGGAGAGTCCTAGCTTTCGGTCCGTTCGGCGCGAGTGAGTTTGCGTCCCGCCGGCACTCCCCCAAAGGGTCTCGCAAATCTTTCGCTCCGCCAGCCAGCCAAGGGCTGCGGAATGAGGGCTTGTCTGCCCGCGAAATGCGGACTCCCGGGGGGCGCCAGAACGGGCCGGCAACAGGCTCGGAAGGCAGACTTCACGGCGGTTTCGAAGTGACACCTGCGTGAAGTGAGACAAGTAGCGGCGTTGTGGGGCGTTGAACGCATGTCGCGCACATCCCCTTGGGGGCGGATGGGTGTGGACGTGCCGGCGGGATGATCGATGCACGCATCGACATCGCGTCGGGAAAAACAGGGCCGGATCCACCGGCTGAACTGCGGTATCTCGAGGCCGGACGGCCGCAAGGAGCCGCGAAACGAAATGTCGACCCGGCACGTCCTCAACGAGGGGCGATCCGGTCAAAGATTAAGGACGGGGCAAGACGATGCGGATTGAGCGGCGCCACACCACTTCAGGACAGTCACCTTATGCGGGAATCGAATTCCGCCTGACCACGTCGGAGATTCGCAATCCCGACGGCTCGGTCGTGTTCAAGCTGGACAATGTCGAGGTGCCGACCGAGTGGTCGCAGGTCGCCTCCGACGTGCTGGCCCAGAAGTATTTCCGGAAAGCGGGCGTTGCCGCGCGCCTGAAGAAGGTCGAGGAGGAATCCGTCCCCTCCTTCCTGTGGCGCTCCGTGCCCGACACCGACGCCCTCGCTGCGCTCCCCGAGAAAGAACGCTATGTCAGCGAGCTCTCGGCCAAGCAGGTGTTCGACCGCCTCGCCGGCTGCTGGACCTATTGGGGCTGGAAGGGCGGCTACTTCACCTCGGACGACGACGCGCAGGCCTTCTACGACGAGCTCCGCTACATGCTCGCCATGCAGATGGTCGCGCCGAACTCGCCGCAATGGTTCAACACCGGCCTGCACTGGGCCTATGGCATCGACGGCCCCGGCCAGGGCCATTATTACGTCGACCCCTTCACCGGCAAGCTGACCAAGTCCAAGTCGGCCTACGAGCATCCGCAGCCGCACGCCTGCTTCATCCAGGGCGTCGGTGACGACCTCGTCAACGAGGGCGGCATCATGGACCTCTGGGTCCGCGAGGCGCGCCTGTTCAAATACGGCTCCGGCACCGGCTCCAACTTCTCGCGCCTGCGCGGCGAAGGCGAGAAGCTCTCCGGCGGCGGCCGCTCGTCCGGCCTGATGAGCTTCCTCAAGATCGGCGACCGCGCCGCCGGCGCGATCAAGTCGGGCGGCACCACGCGTAGAGCCGCCAAGATGGTCGTCGTCGACGTCGATCACCCCGACATCGAGACCTATATCGACTGGAAGGTGAAGGAGGAGCAGAAGGTCGCCGCCCTCGTCACCGGCTCCAAGATCAACCAGAAGCACCTCAAGGCGGTGCTGAAGGCCTGCGTCAACTGCGAAGGCTCGGGCGACGACTGCTTCGACCCCGAGAAGAACCCGGCGCTGCGCCGCGAGATCAAGCTCGCCCGCCGCAGCCTGGTGCCCGACAATTACATCAAGCGCGTCATCCAGTTCGCCAAGCAGGGCTACAAGGACATCCAGTTCGACACCTACGACACCGACTGGGACAGCGAAGCCTACCTCACCGTCTCCGGCCAGAACTCCAACAACTCGGTCTCGCTGAAGGACGACTTCCTGCGCGCGGTCGAGACCGACGGCGACTGGAATCTGAACGCCCGCACCTCGAAGAAGGTGACGAAGACGCTGAAGGCGCGCGATCTCTGGGAGAAGATCGGCTACGCCGCCTGGGCCTCGGCCGACCCCGGCCTGCACTTCAACACCACGATGAACGACTGGCACACCTGCAAGGCGTCCGGCGACATCCGCGCCTCCAATCCGTGCTCGGAATACATGTTCCTGGACGACACGGCCTGCAACCTCGCCTCCGCCAACCTGCTGACGTTCTACAACACCACGACCAAGCGGTTCGACGTCGAGGGCTACGAGCACCTCTGCCGGCTCTGGACCATCGTGCTGGAAATCTCCGTGATGATGGCGCAGTTCCCGTCGAAGGCGATCGCCGAGCTCTCCTACGAGTTCCGCACGCTCGGCCTCGGCTACGCCAATATCGGCGGCCTCTTGATGACCATGGGCCTGCCCTATGACAGCAAGGAAGGCCGCGCGCTCTGCGGTGCGCTCACTGCGGTCATGACCGGCATCACCTACAAGACCTCGGCCGAGATCGCCGCCGAGCTCGGCACCTTCCCCGGCTACAAGAAGAACGCTCAGCACATGCTGCGTGTGATCCGCAACCACCGCCGCGCCGCGCACGGCCAGTCGAGCGGCTATGAGGCGCTCAGCGTCAATCCGGTGCCGCTCGACCTCGTCTCCTGCCCGCAAGGAGACCTCGTCAGCCATGCGCAGGCGGCCTGGGATGCGGCGCTCGAGCTCGGCGAGCAGCACGGCTATCGCAACGCCCAGACCACGGTCATCGCGCCGACCGGCACGATCGGCCTTGTCATGGATTGCGACACCACCGGCATCGAGCCCGACTTCGCGCTGGTGAAGTTCAAGAAGCTCGCCGGCGGCGGCTACTTCAAGATCATCAACCGCGCGGTCCCCGCGGCGCTGCGCGCGCTCGGCTATCGCGAAGCTGAGATCGCCGAGATCGAGGCCTACGCCGTCGGCCACGGCTCGCTCTCCAACGCGCCCGGCATCAACGCCTCGACCTTGAAGGCCAAGGGCTTCACCGATGAAGCCATCGCCAAGGTCGAGAAGGCGCTGCCGACCGCCTTCGACATCAAGTTCGCCTTCAACAAGTGGACCTTCGGCGAGGACTTCATCCGCGAGCAGCTCGGCATCGGCGCCGAGGCGATCGCGGCCCCCGGCTTCGACCTGCTCCAGGCCGTCGGCTTCACCAAGCGCGAGATCGAGGCGGCCAACGTCCACATCTGCGGCGCGATGACGGTGGAAGGTGCCCCGCACCTCAGGCCTGAGCACTATCCGGTGTTCGACTGCGCCAATCCCTGCGGCAAAATTGGAAAACGCTATCTGTCGGTCGAGAGCCACATCCGCATGATGGCCGCGGCCCAGCCCTTCATCTCGGGCGCGATCTCCAAGACCATCAACATGCCGAACGACGCCACGGTGGAGGACTGCAAGTCCGCCTACATGCTGTCGTGGAAGCTCGCTTTGAAGGCCAACGCGCTCTATCGCGACGGCTCCAAGCTCAGCCAGCCGCTCAACTCGCAGCTCATCAGCGATGACGAGGACGAGGACGATGCGGTCGAGACCCTCTACGAGAAGCCGATGGCCGCGCGCGCGACCCAGGTCTCGGAAAAGATCGTCGAGAAGCTGGTCGAGCGCATCATCGTGATGCGCGAGCGCGAGAAGATGCCGGATCGCCGCAAGGGCTACACCCAGAAGGCGGTCGTCGGCGGACATAAAGTCTATCTGCGCACCGGCGAATATGACGACGGCCGTCTCGGCGAGATCTTCATCGACATGCACAAGGAAGGCGCGGCGCTCCGCTCCTTCATCAACAACTTCGCCATCGCGGTGTCGCTCGGCCTGCAATACGGCGTGCCGCTGGACGAATATGTCGACGCCTTCACCTTCACCCGCTTCGAGCCGGCGGGCCCCGTGCAGGGCAACGACAGCATCAAGTATGCGACCTCGATCCTCGACTACGTCTTCCGCGAGCTCGCGGTGAGCTACCTCAGCCGCTTCGACCTCGCTCACGTCGATCCCAACGAGACGGGCTTCGACGCGCTCGGCAAGGGCGTCGAGGAAGGCAAGGAGCCGGACGAGGACGGCGGCCACCACGCCACCAAGCTGGTCTCGCGCGGCCTCACCCGCTCCCGCACCGACAACCTGTTCGTGATGCGCGGCGGCTCGGCCGCGGTCAGCCAAGGCAACGACAGCGCGCCCTCAGGCGGCAGCAAGGTCACGGCCATGGCCTCGCATGGCGCGAGCGCCCGCCTCGGCGACACCCTCGAAGGCGCAGTCGCCCTGAAGCAGGAAGTGCAGCACGACCTCTCGCCGACGGAAAAGCTGGAGCAGCTCCAGTGGAGCAAGGCCGGCAGCGCCGCCACCGCCGTCCCCACCAAGGCCGAGCGCCGCGCCGAAGCCAAGGCCAAGGGCTACGAGGGCGAGATGTGCAGCGAGTGCGGCAACTTCACGCTGGTGCGGAATGGGACGTGCATGAAGTGCGATACTTGCGGGTCCACGACGGGGTGTTCGTGAGGGGCTAGAACGCAGCGTAGGTTAAGCCTCGAGGATAGCCCCGGGGCATCCACGAAGGGCGGCCTTAAGGCCGCCCTCTTTCGTTTTTGGCAAACTGACGCGTACCTCCAATCAAAAAGCACCGTCAACGGTCAACGCCCTCAAATCTCGATCAGACGAACACTTACTTGCGGCAACTCAATAGGATACGTTACCCTACCTATCCAAATTCGCGCTGGAATGACGATGGCAAAAACTGAGCCGCATACGCTTCGATTGACTCGCTATTACGGTGACAGTGCACTAAACATTCCCTCTCGCCCCTCCTCCACGACAGCAGCTGGATGGCGTACTCAGTGCACCGCCACAGTAACCGCGGCTAAGCCGCGCTGCTGCGCTGTATGTGACGCCCTTCCTTCACCTCTTCGATGATCTTTGCGCTGAACGCCTTGAGGTCACCGGGGTTGCGCGAGGTGATGATGCCCTGGTCGACGACGACCTCCGAATCTTCCCACTTCGCCCCGGCATTGGCGACGTCGGTCTTGATCGATTTGTACGACGTCATGCGGCGGCCCTTCGCGATCCCCGTCTCGACCAGCAGCCAGGGCGCATGGCAGACCGCGGCGACGACCTTCTTGGCATCGAAGACACTCTTGATGAATTGAAGCGCCTTCGGCTCGACGCGCAGCAGGTCGGGGTTGATCTGCCCGCCGGGCAGCACCAGCGCGTCATAGTCGGCCGCGGCGGCCTGATCGAGGGTCTTGTCGACCTTGACGGGGCGGCCCCAGTCCTTCTTGTCCCAGCCCTTGATCTCGCCAGGCTGCAGCGAAATGATCTCCACTGTCGCACCGGCCGCCTTGAGTGTGTCACGCGGTACTTCGAGTTCCGATTGCTCGAAGCCATTGGTGGCGAGAATCGCGATCTTCTTCCCGGACAGTTCCATCCGTGTCTCCTTTGAGCGTGTGGTGATGCCAGTCAATCGAACGCTTCGGCGTTTCGTTCCTCGCGCCCCCCGCCGAAATTGCCTTTGCGGTCGAGCCCTTCCCTCCTAAACTCCTAACCCACCGTCATCGGTTCCGACGGGCCCGGTAGAAGCGGAGTCAGATTATGCCCAAACCGGAAAGCTTCCCGATCGAGAAGATCTTCGTTCCCACGAAGCAGAAGAAGGCCATCAAGCCCGAGACGGTTGCGGAGATCGCGGAAAGCATTCTGGACATCGGACAACAGGCCCCCATCTCGGTTCGGCTCGACGGAGACCGCTTCGTTCTGGTCGAAGGACTGCATCGGTTAGAGGCCTGCAAGGCGCTCGGCGAGACGACCATTCTCGGCGTCCTGGTCCCGGCCGAGCTTGCTGAGCACAAGCCGCGGCTAGCCGAGCGACCCGAAGTCGAGGCAGAGCGCATCAAGATGGCGCGATTGAAACAGTTGCGCCTGGAGAAGGAAGCCGCAGAGGCAGCGACGGCGGCCCCGCAGCGCATCAACGCAACGCAAGCGCCGCGCACCCGTCTGGCGAAAGGCGTCCCCAGCAATCCGAAGGCATCACCGGGCCGGGCTGCGAAGTCACCACCGAAAACACTGTCGGCCTGGATCACGCAGCAAAAGGGCAGCGGCGGCCGCTATTGATGGCCGGGATTGCGGCGAGATCGAACCAAACGCCCGATCATAGATCGATCAATCCGTCACCGTCACGCAGGAGCGATAGCCGCAACCGGCGGCTACCTCTCCTTGCATGATCGCGATCGTCTCAAGCCGCCTTCGCCTGCTCCGGCGAGACCGTTTCCATCGCGCGCATGTAGAGGTCGAGCAGGCTTTCGCGCTCGTCGCGCTCGTTCTTGTCTTCCTTGCGGAGCTTGATGATCTCCTTGAGGATCTTCACATCAAAACCCTCGCCCTTGGCTTCCGCGAAGACTTCCTTCTTCTGTTCGCTCAACTCCTGCATTTCGCTGTCGAGGTTCTCGATCCGCTCGACGAACGAACGGATTTTGCCGCCGGGAATGGTGATGTCGGACATGATGCCTCTTTGCTGACTGAGGTCGTGAAAATGACCGCAAAGAAATGACCAATGTGTTAACCTCGCCGCCCACGCATTGCCTGCTGATGAACACCGAGGGAGCCGTTCCATGCCTGAGCTTCGCTTCGATGACGGTGCCGCCTATGAGCAGGTGATGGGAGTCTGGAGCCGTTCGGTCGGCGAGGTCTTTCTCGACTGGCTCAAGCCGGCGCAAGGGCTGCGCTGGATCGATGTCGGCTGCGGCAGCGGCGCCTTGACCGAGCTCATCCTGGCACGCTGCGCTGCCAGCGACGTGCAGGGCATCGATCCCTCGGAGGGACAGCTCGCCTATGCCCGCGCGCGTCCCGGCGCGCACGGCGCTGCGTTTCAAACGGGCGACGCCATGGCACTGCCCTTTCCGGCGGAAAGTTTCGATATCGCGGTGATGGCATTGGTTCTCGTCTTCGTGCCGGACCCAGCAAAAGGTGTCGCGGAATTAACGCGGATCGTTCGCCCCGGCGGCCTGGTTGCGACCTACATGTGGGACATGCTGGGCGGCGGATTTCCGCTCGATCCGATCCTCGACGAGATGCACGCGCTGGGACTATCGCCGACGCGTCCGCCGCATATGGAAGTCTCCACCCTCGCCGCGCTTCAGGGACTTTGGCGCGCGGCTGGGCTGCAGCAGATCGCGACCCGCGAGATCGCCGTGCAGCGGGGGTTTGCCGATTTCGACGAGTTCTGGAACGTAGAGACGAAATCTCCCTCTATTGCGCCGGTGATCGCAGCCATGCCGGCGACCGATGTCGCCGCGCTCAAGCAGCGCATGAAGGCGCGGCTTCCCGCCGGCGCGGACAGCCGCATCACCTGCAGCGCCCGCGCGCACGCGATCAGCGGACGCAAGCCGGGCTGACGATGCGGGAGGCAGGAATGATTGTGGCCCGTGGGGTCGCCGCAATCGCTACGTTCACGGCGGATCGCAGCACGGCGCGTTCCGATGAGGGGCTTCGCGAGATCCGGGACTATTCGGACCGCACTCGTGGAGATTGCCGATGACAGTTCCCTCATGCTAACCTTGGGATGAGCAGATGCTCAATTTCAGGGTCTGGGGGGACAATGACCAAGCTGATAGTTGCGGTTGTGATGACGTGCTTTGGCGTCTCGGTTGCGCAAGCCGCCCCGCTATATGAGTGTGGCGGCGATCCCGCCTGTCAGGCCAAACGCGATAAGATGTCCCGTTCGAGTTACGAGCAAAACATCAACAGATGTTTGGCCGCGGCTGGAGCGACGCGCGAGCAGTGGCGCGCCCACGCGGTGCCGCGACCTGCTGCCGACAAGGTTCGCGCCTGTCTGGAAAAGCACGGATAGCGCGCACCCCGAGATTGATGGTGCCCGTAGGGCGCATCTCGTCGGCGTAACCCATCTCTTTGCTTTCCGCGATAATAGACGTGCTGGGTTACGCTGCGCGACTCCGCTTTGCGCTCGTTTCGGAGCCAACCCACCTACGCGCTCGCACCGTCCCGCGCCCTCGCCCGCCATAATTTTTCCTTGGCATGCGCGTTGTGTCGAACAGCGGCGAGACCTATCCTTCCAGTGATCGGACTGCCTCCCATTGACGCCCGACCGGATGGAGAGCGCATCGGTGCCTGACACGCACGCCCCCAAAGCTGAGACCGCCAAGCCCGATACCGGCAGCCCTGAGACCGCCAAGCCGGGCGAGGCGCGCGCCGATAGCGGGTTGACGCGGGCCTACGACCGGATCAAGAGCGCGGAGGAGGACCTGGCGCGGCTGGACCGGCTGGTTTCCGGAATGGAACGCGACAGCGAAGACAAGCTGGCCTCGCACACAGGCGCCGCTGCGACGGCGGCCGCCACTCCCGAGAGCAAGGCGCCGACGCTCGATGCCAAGGCCTCGAATGCCAAAATCCGGGAGGCTCGCCGTCGCGATCAAGGCTTGAGGAAAGATCCGGCCATGATGCGCGCCTTGGTTATTCTCGTGCTGGCGATCGGCCTTCTCGGTGCCGCCGTCGCTTCGCAATATCGCGATGAGGCCAAATCGATCATGGCGCGATGGGCTCCACCGGCCGTGAGCCCACCCCCGCAGGCATCCGCTGCGGATGAGCCGAGCCCGGTGCCCGCACCGCCACTCCCGAAGGAAACGGACAGCGCGCCGAAGCCTGCCGCCACGGCGGCCGACCCGCCTTCGTCCGAGCTCGCGCAATCGCTCAAGGCCATCACGAGCGAGCTTGCAAGCATCAGCGGGAAGCTCGAGCAGCTGAAAAGCAGCAACGAGCAGACCCTGCGCGAGCAGGCCGCCACCATTCAACAGCTGAAGGCGGCGCAGGAGAAGGACGCGGCGGACAATGCGCGCCTCGCCGCGCAGGTCCAGGCGCTGCAGACGCAACTGAGCGCGCCATCAGCGTCATCCGCCTCTGCAGCCGCCAAGCCCGTCGTGCGCAGTGTGAACAACGATGCGGCTGCGCGTGCCCGGGGGCAAGTCCCGGACGCCGCGCCACGGCGGGTGAGGCCGCCGCCGCGACGTCCCTGGACCCCACCCTATATGGACGACCCCTATTACGGCTATCCGGACTGGTGAGCCGTCGAGGCGCGGAAAGCCTTACCTTCCAGCCGAGCGAAGGTCTTCTGCAACACCGTCGAATGCGTTCTGCATGGCGGCGGCCTCCGCGCCGCCCTGCTCGGCCTCCGCCGATAGCTGACGCTTGCCGACTCCGAAGATATCGTGCACCAGCCCCAGCTTCCCCAGCCCCAAAATGATCAGCCCGTTGATGTCCACCTCGTACCAGGCGTGCGACAGATACGCATCCCGCGGAAACCGGTGGTGGTTGTTGTGCAGCCCCTCGCCGAAGGTGAGCAGCGTCGTCACCAGCTCGTTCGTCGTGCCGTCATGGGTCTCGAAGCGGCGGTAGCCCCAGCGGCCATCGCTGTGGCAGACCGAGTTGACCAGCGAGGTGGCCATGGTCATGAGGTAGCTGCGGAACAGGCCGGCGAACAGGATGCAGCCGATCATCGTGTGCACGCCACTGAGGGCGTAGCCGATGGCGCCGGGAATGATCAGCGCCGACAGCGCGTACCAGTACCAGCGCGTCCGGGTGAAGAACATCGCGATCGGGTCGGCCAGGATGTCCTTGGCGTAGTATGCGGCATCGGTGGTCTCGCGGTCCCACACCCAGCCGCCTTGCGCATGCGACATGCCTTTGGCGAAGCTGGTATAGGCGTTGCCGGAGCCGTCGTAATACGGGCTGTGAACGTCGCCGGGCCTGTCGGAGTGAAGATGATGCCGCCGGTGGTTGCTCACCCATTTCAGGATCGAGCCCTGCACCGCCATCGTCGCGAGTGCGGCGAAGATCGTCCGCATCACCGGACCGCAGCGAAAACTCCGGTGCACGAAGTAGCGGTGCATGAACCCGATCCCGATCGTGGACAGCACGAACGTGCCGGCGAAGACCGAAAGCTCCACCCGGCCGATGCCTTGCCAGAACGCCCAGACCAGCGCCGCGATCGAGCCTCCGACCATGATGGCAAACGAGATGTAGGAATCGCGAAACTTGGCGTCGACCACCGGGCCCTCGAGAAGCACACCCGGTGGCATCTTCCGGTCCGCAGCTTGCTCGGACGCCACGCTCTCAACCACGGTCATTTCGGCCGATCCAGTTCACGCAAAATTAACCCTGCTGCGGCGCAGCGTACAACCACTGGTTATTTCCAGCAAGGACCCGGTCGGCGCCGGGAGCACGCAGCCGGGGTTGACATGACGCGGGACGGAGGAAAATGACGCGGGATTTCAAGGCTCCGTGGACGGCGTTAACCAGCTCGACAATGTCCGCAATCGCACTCCCGCAACACCATGCCCAGGAAAAGCAAGAGCCTCCTCCCCCGCTTTCGCAGCGTCCGCCGGGGCGCGCGGTGGGCGCGAAAAACATTCGCCCGGGCACCGCGGATGGTTCGCATCGCGTCCGGCGTGGCGATGCTGCTTGCGGCTGTCGCGCTCGTGAACATCGTCACTCAATTGATCCGCAAGCCGACCGAGCTGTTCGTCCTTGCCGGCAATGTCCTCGACAAGCAGCCGGCGGAGACCTGGGCGAGCTACGGGCCGCTGTTCCGGAAAGCGTCCACCGCGACGATCACGCCGGAATTGCTGGCGGCGCTGGCGCAGGTCGAGAGCTCGGGCAACCCGGTGGCGCGCACCTATTGGCGTTGGCGATGGAGCTTCAATCCGCTCGCGATCTACCGGCCCGCCTCCAGCGCCGTCGGGCTCTTCCAGATGACCGACCCGGCCTTTGCCGAAGCCGCGCGGTTCTGTGTCCGCGGCAACGTGGTCACGGAGACGGCCTGCGGCTTCACCAGCTTCTATGTCCGCGCGATCCCGAGCCATGCCATCGAGCTCGCCTCGGTGTATCTCGACCGCAACGTCGCTGACGTTCTCGACCGCGCCGGCGACGTGAAGGCAACCGCGCAGCAGAAGCAGGATCTCGCCGCCTTCATCCATCTCTGCGGCGCGGGCCCCGCCACGGCTTACGCGCGCCGCAAGTTTCAGATGCGGGCCGGCGAGCGCTGCGGCGATCACTCGGTCGCAAGCTACGTTTCCCGGGTCAACGCGATGAAGCGGCAGTTTCAGCGGCTTGCCGCGGATGACGGCGGTTAGCAGACGAGCGCAGCCCGGATGAGCGACTTGTCCGCCGTAGCTCGAAGAGCGAAGGCGGAAGCGACATCCGGGGGAATGCTTCGGCAGCAAAGGCCCGGATATCGCTCCGCTCATCCGGGCTGCGAACTGGCTACGCTCTACGCCCGCCTCACCGTATCTCGCTCATCGTCACCTTGGCGGCGATCCCGCTCAACTCGGGCTCTTGCGGTTCAAGCTCCTCGTCGGAAGATGGGCCGAACGAGACTTCGGCCATTCTGCGCTTGACCTGTTCGCATGTCTTGCGGACGTCTTCGGTGAAGAGCGCGCATTCCTCGATGCGCTTGAAGATCTTCCGTCCCTCTTCACGATACCCCGCCGCCGTTTCTCGCATGAAGGCGATCGCATCATGAACCTGGACCGTCAGCGCCTCGCATTTCTGCGCGGCATCGATCAACTCGGTGCCCATGGCCTCGATCTCTTTTGCCGCGGACTCATAGTCGCGAATGACCGCCTCTGCACTGAGCGCGCCTACGCGCGTCACGCCCGCGGTGTGCTCGACGTAATCAGGTAAAGCAATTGAAGTAATGGAGCTTCCCGAGCGGACCGACGCAATGTCCGCCTCGAGTTGGACAAGGTTCACACCTTCCCGTCTGCGCAATTGTTCAACACTTGCCATGACTGATCCTCCCAATACGTGCCCAAAACCCCAAGCAGTATTGGTTTTATTATGGGGATAAACGCCGTTCCACCCCGATGTATTGTTGACAGTCTCAAATTTGCCATTTTTTCCTGTCGATTGACGCCGCACGCAGAGATCATCGACTTGCCAATATTCAACTTTATCCGGCCGGTGGTTGGCGAAGACGGCAGATTTCGCAAGAACTCGACCCGTCCAATGACAAATGAGCCCGTACGAACGGTTGAGCGAGGCTGGCCCGGATCGAGCGTGGCGAAATCGGCAGGTAGGCCGGGCGCGTGGAGCCCGTCATCGACGGCGCCTTGCGCCGGCAGCGGGCTGTTCAGTTCTGCGTCCGACGCCGGCCGATCGTCACATGTCTCGAATGTGATCGTTCCTCACCACCAATACGGCCACCGCCATCCCTCATAGCGAACGTAGGACGGCACCAGCGGCGGACCGTAGGGATCGACCCGGTCGTCTTCAGGGCGATACCGATATCGTGGAACAATATAATAATCCCACGGCGTCGGCCTGAGCACGGGCGCCGTGACGACAAGCCTCTGCTGCGGCTCACGAACGACGACAGCCTTCCGCGTCCGGGCTTCAGCACCGGATGCCCCAAGGCTGCACAGCACCAGCGCCGTTCCGAGCGCACACGCGATGTTCTTTTTCTTCATGCGTTGGTCTCCTTCCCCGGGAGAGTGCAAAAGGACGCAAGGCAAGGCAAGCGAATTCGCGCGCGGCGTTGCGGGAATGACCGATGCCGGCCTACGCTCTCTCTCCACCGTCATTGCGAGGAGCCCTTGCGACGAAGCAATCCAGATTGTCCCCGCGGAAAGATTCTGGATTGCTTCGCTGCGCTCGCAATGACGGAGAATGTGACGGCACTTCGGAGTGCGACGCGCGGCACACGCCTACGCCGCATCCACCTCATCAGGCGCTGCGCCCGCAACGAGTTGGTCGAGGCTGACCATCAGCAGATCGGCCATGTGCATCAGCTGATAGAGCGGAATATCCGCCTCGCCCTTCTCCGCCGATGACACGAAGGAGGGCGCGACGCCGATGCGCTCGGCGAGTTGCTCCTCGGTGTAGCCGCGGGTCTCGCGCGCAGCCTTGACGCGCGCGCCGATGCCGAGCCGGTGCCGGGACTGCTCGTCCGCAGTCATCATGACGGCCTGCTCGTCCGGACTCGCATAGCCGTCCACGAAAGCGCTGCCGATCAGCCGACCCTTGCGCCAGGCCACCCGGCAGCCCTTGCGCAGGCCGCTTCTGAAGATCAACGTGAACTGCTCGGCGACCCACAGCGACGAGTTGAGCTGCAGGCGCGCGCCGGTGCCGGAGACATCGCGGATCGTGCAGGGCACGCTGACTGTGCTGCCGCTGCAATTGTCGAATTCGACGATGCCGGTCCTCAGCGTGTGATGCCTGACTGCGGCGCGATGATCGCTCATGACAGCTCCCAAAAGCCTGCGGCGACATCGAAGGGCAAGTCCGACGCTGGCATGATCGGGGCAGGATACCGCAGAAATTTCCTGCAACTGCTAAACGTCGAGCGGCGCGGCCGGGACTGGATGGCATGGTAAAGAAATCCCTCCCCACCTGCGAAAGCTATTCGCGCGCGCGTCGCAGCGCCTGCTCCAGCTTTGTCCGCTGCTTCTCCCAGCGGGCCTGCTCGGCCTCGGCGCGCTCGTCGAGCGCGGCCCGCTCGGCTTCGATCTCCTCGGTCTTCGCTTCGTGCTCGCGCCCTGCCTTGTCCAGTGCCGCTTCGGCAGCGGCAACCGCCTTGGCGCGGCGCGCGCGCTCCCTGGCGCGGGCGGCCTCCTCTTTCCGGCGCTCGGCCCCGCGCCGTCGCTCTTCCTTCTCGAATGCCGCGGCCGCCTTGCGGGCGGCCTGATCGTCGATCTTGCGGGACGTTTTCCTTGCGGTCTTGGCCGGACGCTTCTTGAGTTTACGCGTGGACTTGGCGCCGTCGTCAGCGAGATCGGTCGGCAGCTCCGCGCTCTCGGTGAACGGACCGTCCGAGCCGACCGGACGCCTGAGCACGATGCCCGGCTTCGCCATGGTCGCGGCGACGATATCAGGGTCGTCGGTCTCCTTGGCGACGCCCTGATGGAAGAGATTGGAGCTGGCGCCCCAGGCCTGAAGCGCCGCCTTCATCGAGGGGGCGGCAATCGCCTGATCGTAGAAGCCGAGCGAGGTCTGGTAGGTTTTCAGTTTCTTTGCCATGTCGCTCCGATGTCGGCGTCACGTTCCGCAAGCGAGCGTAGCCCGGAATACGCTGCGCGCAATCCGGGGTGATGCTGCACGATCGTCCCCGGATTGCGCTTTCGCTCCATCCAGATCTACGAACTTTCAAGCAGCGCGTCATATCCTCTCGCGCTGAACGCCAGCAGACAGAACCCGTGCCCGAACGGATCGGCCAGCATCGCGATCCGCCCATAGGGCGCATCGCACGTGGGCGCCTCGAGGATCGCGCCCGCGCCGAGCGCACGCGCCACGGCAGCGTCGACATCGTCAACGACGACGTCGATATGCACGGGCGTCCAGTGCCGCTCGTAGCGGCGGGGGGGGGC
>NZ_AJQE01000115.1 GCF_000261685.1 Bradyrhizobium genomosp. I (2014)
CGGCCTGCTTGGTCAGGAGATACACCGGTGCCGGCCAGCCGAGCAGTTCGACGAAGTCGGCGCCGAAGCGGCGGCCGACCGTCAGTCCGAAGGCTTCGGTGTAGAAGGTCGCGGCTTTCCCGACGTCCGGGACGTCGATGTTGAGGAGGAAGGTCATGGCGGACTCGTCGGTGTCGTTTCCGGATGAGCGGAAGCTACGCACCGAACGCCGAGACGTCGAGGGAACACCACCGTGGCATAATGCGCCTGTTTCGCCCGACGGGTCAAACCATTTTCTGTATTACCGAAGTAAAATCAAACCCCGAGCGATTCCAGAGGGATGTCTACTGTGCATGGGGTTGTTTTCGCAAAATTCGTTTGGCCCGGCTCTCAATCGCCCCTCAGGCTCAGGATGTACGCCGAAAGCGCATCCGCCTGCTCCGGCGAGATCACCAGGTTCGGCATGTTCTGGTGGCTGGTCCGCCAGAACACCTTGAGCGACAGCGCGGTGGTGCCGTGCCGGTCGGCGACGGCCTGGAAGCTCGGGGCCTCGTCGAACAGTCCGATCATGTGCGGCTCGACGGCGTGACAGGTTTGGCACCACGCTCGCGCCAGGCGATGTCCTTCGGCGATCATGCGCGAGCCGGGCCGGGAGGCCCCCGCGGCGGTGTGGACGACGCTGAAGAGAAACAGCATCGACAAGGCGATCAGGATGACGATGCCGATGTAGATTCGAACACTGTGCGACATGGCCAGACCTCACCGCGACTGAATCGTTGGACGAGCCTAGATTTGCACCGAAAGGCCGAGTTGATCTGCGTCAAGGGAGGCGCGGACGACTTGCGCGGTCGACATTGCCTCATTGATCGGACCGCTCGCCAAGATCACGGCGACCGCATAGGCTCGGCGCTCATGCGACGGTCAGGAGGCATCACCATGAACGGCAATCGCTATTACGGCGTCCGGGTCGAGGGCGCGAAATACGGCGTTGGATTCGGCTCGGCGCTCGCCATCGCGATCTCCTACACCAACAATCATTCGATCCTGTGGGCGATCATCCACGGCATCCTGGGTTGGCTCTACGTGATCTTCGTCGCGCTGTTTCGGTGACATCGCACCGGCAGGCGAGGCCCGGCCCGCGCGGTTTGCAGCTTTTCCTTGCTTTCGCGGTTCCCGCCTCTACGGTCGCGCCGCGAACGAACCGTTGAGACGAGACAGACATGACCGACACGATGAAATGCCCGGCCTGCAACTCCGAGCATGCCTACCAGGACCGCGATCTCTGGGTCTGCCCGGAATGCGGCCATGAATGGAGCGGCACGGCGGAAACGGCCGCGGACACGGCGCAGGATGCCGGCGTGCGCGATGCCAACGGCAATGCGCTCGCCGACGGCGACAGCATCATCGTGATCAAGGATCTCAAGATCAAGGGCTCGTCCTCGGTCGTCAAAGGCGGCACCAAGGTGCGCAACATCCGCCTGCAGGACGCCAGCGACGGCCACAACATCGCCTGCAAGATCGACGGCATCGGCGCGATGAATCTGAAATCGGAGTTCGTGCGGAAGGCGTAAGGTCCGCTAGCTCTGCCGCTGCGCCAGATAGAAGCCGCACAGCACCGTCACGAGGCCTGCCGTCTGCAACATCGTCGGCGGCTCGCCGAGCAGCAGCCAGCCGGTGAGCAGCGTCAGCGCCGGCACGCAGGCCGGAAACACCGCGGCGCGGGCAACGCCGAGGCGCTGGACCGAGACGGCGTAGAGATAGAGCGCGGCGGGACCGGCGAGCACGCCCTGCGCCAGCGCCTGGATGGCGTTCTCGGTCAAGCCGATCGCCGCAACATGGGCGAGGCCGACGCTCGCGACGTAGACCGGCAACAGCAGCAGCGACAGCACGTTGATCACCAGCGCAGCCGATACGGCCGAGACGCGCCAGCGGCGCAACATCGCACCAAAGCCGGCGAACATGAATCCGGTGAGCACGAAGATCAGATCGCCCTGCACGCCGTCGGTCCCGATATGGCCGATCGATTCCGCACCGATCACGCCGAGGCCGCCGACGATGACGACCGCGCCGGCGAGGCGCGAGGCGGAGATCCGTTCCTTCAGCACGAGTGCCGCGAGCAGCAGGCCGCCCAGCGTCGCGCAAGAGGGCTGGATCACGCTGCCATGGCCGAGCGGCACGAACAGGAAACCGGTGTAGGAAATCAGCGACATCACGGGGCCGCCGAGCACCATCAGCACGAGGCCCCTGCTCCAGCCGATGCCGCAGAGATCGGAGATGCCCGCACGCGCTACCAGCGGCAGGAACGCGATTCCCGACCAGACATAGCGATGCACCAGGAGATCGACCGGCGTGAAGCCGACCTTGAGGCCATGCCGCGTGCCGGCAAAGCCGAGCGCCCAGAACAGCGCCGCGGCAAGGCCGCAGATCACGCCGAGCAGTGCCGGCGCCGAATCGTTCTTCCGAGTGAGAGCGTCAGCGCCGCTCGTCCGCTGATCCATGGATCAAGCGATATGTCGTCGCGCTGAGCGGCTCAACCCACGCGGTTGCAGGGCTGGCACGCAGGCATCGCGACGGACGCGCGCAGCCTGCAGCGCCGTGATCGCCGCACCCGCAATGCGCATGCGGCGACGTGATGTCAGCCTTAGCGGGCTGCGCCGGTGGTGACGTCCGCGGTCTTGACCTTGCGGGGACTGAGCACCTTCGCCTGGTGGGCCGAGGCGACTGCAGTGGGCGCCGAGATCTGCTGCTCGACATGCGCAGCACCGAGCACGCGCACCTGCAGGGGAGAGACCGGGAAGCCGTTGGCCTCATAGGTCGGCAACTCGGCGGCGGCTGCGGTGCCGCCCGCGATCATCAGGATGGCGGCGGCGATCGACAAAGTCTTCTTGTTCATTGGTGATGCTCCAAAGGTGAGAGTCGGAGCATATTTAGGTCCGTTTTGCTGCATTGCGACATGTTTTGTTGCAACGCAATAGCGCGCGTGATGCATGGCGATATGCCTCATGCGTATAAGGCCTTGGAGGAATCACGCTGGCTGCGACGTCGCGCTTCCGTAGGCGGCGCTCAGCCACCGAGCACGTCGCCCCAGCCATCAAAGAAATAGGATTTCCAGGCCACGGTCCCGTCCCCGCCGGGCCTGCTGGCACGGCGACAGTCATCGGCCTGATCGGCGGTCCAGGTGATGATCGTGTCCGAAAGACGATCGTGCAGGATGGCGGGTTCGGTGGGATCGAAGGCGTCCATGGGACGAAGCGTGGGATGCGTCATGGCGCCTCCAACGCACCAGCCGCCGCAAGGTTGCGGCAGCTGGTCGGACGAAACACCGCGTCAGGGAAGGCGAATTGAAAGGGCGTTGCAGCGCGTCCGGGATACGAGAGGGGCGATGCAGGGATCTTATTTCAATGCTGTTGCCAGCGATTGCAGCTTTGCGACGAGATCGGTGCCGAGGGCATAGATGATTTCGATGATGGCGAGCGCGATTCCGGCTGCGATCAAGCCATATTCGATCGCGGTGGCGCCGGATTCGTCGGCGGCGAATTCGGCCAACATGCATTTCAATTTCACAGGCGACGTCCTTCCAATTCGACCGGAGATTGCCGGCACAGGAGGAATGCACGACCACAATCCAAGATTGAGTTAATGCGATCGCTGCAAGTCGACGACAATGCTGCGTTTGCCGCCCTTGTCGCCCCGGGACACACTGGACCGTCTCGGAACCCGCGTTGCACATCGGCAACACCCGGCTTGAAAAGCCCGTTGTCGCCGATTTACGCCATTGCGCCGCCACACCGTCCCTCGAACAATCGACGCGTTGCGTGCCCTTCCGTGCAAGACTGTTTCGTCGAGACTGTCTGCATCATGACTATTCGGACAAGATGGTTCGAACAGAACCGTCTGGAGGCAGGGATCATGAACGATCGGCGGTCTCTTCTGGTGGCGGTGTCGTGTCCCTCGGCCGTTCTCGCCGGCTGGCTGGCGTTGTCTCTCTCCGCCTATGCGCTTGCCCTCATCGAGAACAGCGGCGCCAACGCGGCCGCCGTCTCGCACGCCAAGGATCCCGGCCGCCTCGACCTCGCCGACGTGCCGCCCGCTGCGACCATCGAGGATGGCCTCGCCTTGACCGCCGACATCGCCGCCGCCGTCGCTGCGGCGCCTGCCCCGGCGGCGCCCCCGCAGGAAACGCCCGAGGAGCCCGCCGCAGCCGTCAAGCTCGCGTCGGCCGACCCGGCGTTGATCCTGCCGACCGAGGCGGCGCCCGCGCCGCAGATTTCGCCTGAACCGGAAGCCATCGTCAGCGAAGCTGCCCCCGCCCCTGCGCCAGAGCCCGTCAAGGTCGCGTCCGCCGATCCCACCGAGATCGTGACGACGGATGCGCTGTCCCCCGCGGCGATCGCGAGTGGCCCGGTCGCGGCTGCGAGCAACGCGTCACCGCCTGCCGATACAGTCGCCGTGCTCGACGAATGCTTCGTCATGGATGCCTGCATCGACCGCTACCTCTGGACGCTCTATCAGCGCACCGCCAAGGAGGACACGATCAAGGTTCAGGAGCGGCGCGCCGTCACCGTCAAGCGCAAGGGCAAAACCGTCACGGTGATGCGCAGCTTCACGAAGCTGGTCGACCAGGACTTCGCCTGGAAGGATCCGAAGGCGGCCGAGCGCGCCGGCATGTCGATGATGGACTACGTCATCGGCGGCATGGACAAGAGTTTCAAGCGGAAGCTGTTCCGCACGCTGCTCGCGGCCGAAGCCGCCGGCCTGTCGCCCGGCATCACCAGCGCGTTCCGCGACGACTACCGCCAGTCGATCGCGAGCGGCCTGAAGGCCGCTTCCGATCGTTCCTATCATGGCGGCAGCATGCGCGGCGGCTATGGTCACGGCATGGCCGCCGACATCGTCAGCACCCAAGGCAACAACCGCGCGCAGCGCTGGGTCTCGACCGAGATCCTCTGGAAGTGGGTCGACGCCAACGGCAAGGCGTTCGGCATCGGCCGCCCCTACCTCGACCGCGATCCGCCGCATGTCGGTCCGATCGACGGCAAGGAGTACATCTCGCGCCGGGGCACGGGCGATGGCAAGGAAGTCGCCAGTGTGAGATCCAAGAAGGTGGTGCGCGCCGCGGCCCGTACCAAGCCGCCAAAGGCCCAGGCCGCACGCGCGCAGAAGAGCCCGGCCAAGCCGCAGAAATCGGCGCAATCGGCCGGCAAGCGAGCGACCTGACGCCGTTACGCCTTACGCGCCGGGATCGGCAATGGCACCAGCCGCATCTCGGCGGAGCCGGCTTCCTGCGTGCGCACCAGCACTGCGAACACAGTCTCGACCGCAAGTCGCACCGCTGCCTCCGTCGCCTCGCCCTTGGCCAGATGGGCCGCGATCAGGCCGGCGAGGAGATCGCCGGTGCCGTAGGGTCGGATCGGCAGGCGCGGCGTCGCAAAGCGCGACAATCGCCCGTCGGCGCACAGGATCGTCTCCAGCTGCCCCGCCGCCGTGTCAGCGAGCGTGCAGCCGGTGGCGACGACGTCGGTGCGGCCCGCCCCTGCCAGCATCGCACACGCCGCGCCGAGGCCCGGGGCATCAGCGGCCGTGACGCCGGAGAGCAGCTCGAGCTCGAACTGGTTTGGCGTCGTGAGGTGCGCCGCCGGCAGCAGCCGGCGTCGGACCACGTCCAAAATGCCGTCCGCGACATAGACGCGGCCGTCATCGCCGATCACGGGATCGCAGAGATAGACGAGCTTCGCATTCCGCGTGAGCGCCCGCTCGACGAAGTCGGCGATCACGACCGCGTTGCCGAGCGAGCCGAGATAGCCGGTGACGAGCACCGCGGCCTCGTCGACCAGGCCGCGCTCCTCGACGCCCTTCAGCAGATCGGCGACGAGTTCGGTCTCAAGCACCCGCCCGCGCAGGCTCGGATAGCGCGGATGGTTGGACAGCAGCGTCGTCGGTACCGCCGCAACGTTCAAGCCCTCCGCCTGCATGGCGTAGGCAGCCGCGCTGTTGCCGACATGGCCGTGGACCACCTGGCTCTGAATGGAGATGACGAGCATGAGAGAGGTCCGTAGAGTCAAACGTGCGGCGATGCAAGCGCAGCCCTCTGTCGCGGGCGCGTCACCCTCGCGTGGTATGCGCCGTCAGATGTCAGCCATCATCGGCCTCGTCTCCGCATGAGCTCCGTCTTCAACGCCTATACGGCTCTCGCCCTCGCCATCGTGTTCGAGGTCACCGCGTCGGCATTCCTGCAGCAGTCCGCGCAGTTCACCCGTCCTTGGCCGACGCTGGCGATGGTGCTGTTCTACGTCGCCTCGTTCTACGCGCTGTCGGTGGCGATCCGGGTTATCCCGTTGAGCATCGCCTATGCGATCTGGGGCGGGGTCGGCATCATCCTGACCGCCACCGTCTCCTTCGTGCTGTTCCGCCAGATATTGGACGCCGCAGCCTTCGTCGGCATCGCGCTGATCGTCTCCGGGGTCGTGGTCATCAACCTGTTCTCGGAGACCACGGTGCGTTGACGCCGGAACGCCTGCGTGCAGCTATCGGCTCTGCGTCGGCTTGGGCGGACGCGGCGCCTTTGCACCGGGCTTGGCCGCACCCCGGGGCGGCGACGCATCGACTGACTCCAGGTAGGCGGCGAGCGCCTTGGCCGAGTCGGAGCTGGCGGCGTAGTGATCCTTCAGGAACCAGGACAGCGTCAGGCTGAAGCGGCCCTTGGCGAGACCGCGCGGGCTGCGGTGGCAAGTCGCGCAGCCTTCAGCGAAAAGCTTCGCGGGCGACTTTCCGGCGTCGAGATTTTGCGCGGCTGCAACCGTCGCGGTCATCACGGCGGCGGCTGCGATCAGACCGCATCCCGGTCGAAACAATGCTGTCAAGTGTCGTCCCCTCGAGCATGATCCGGAACAAGAGAAGAGCGATTTTCCCCCGCGACGAACGCGCAAGCGTTTGAGCGGAGATCATGCTCGAACAATAGTCCAAATCCGCCCTGCGATCACGCCGCCGACAGCTGATCGAATTCGGGCGGCGCGTAGGCCTTGCCGTCCTGGTCGGTGATGACGACCTGCCACCCCTCGCTCGCCCACACTTTCGCCTTCGCCACGATGAGCAGCCGGCTCTCGCGGGCAAAGCTGTACTTCTCGTTCTCGCGTTCTGCGATCATCTTGTAGGCCAATTCGCATCCCCTTGCGTCGCCCTGCACCCGGCCTCGTCGTGGCAGCGGGCTTTGGCGGCAATTCGCCGGGAGCGTGGCAATTTGGTGCCATCCGCAGGAAGAGGCTCCGTTCGGCCCGAAAACGGAGCCGTCCTCCCATGTCCGAGCTGCGCTGGAGCATGGTCCGGAAAGTGAACCGGTTTTCCGAAGAAGTCATGCTCGAACAATAAACTAACGCGTGATGACGATTCGTCCTGATCTCATCGCGCTAGTGCACCCGGATAATGTGAGGGCGGCCGAGATTGATCAGGCCCTGCACCGCCGAGAGGCGGTCATCGAGGGCTGCAATGGTGAGCAGCAGATTGTTTCGGCGCTCGTCGAGCAGGCCTATCTCGGCGCCGGTGAGCTTCGTGCTCGCCCGTTCCTTGTGGATCGCGTCGAGGGATTTGCGCAGTCCGGCAATCAGGCCGGTCAGCTGCTTGGCCTCCTTGGTCATCGACCGCTTCGCGACATTTTGGCGGCGCGTCTCCGCCTGGCTCTGTCTCATCGTCATCCTCCCGTGCCCCGCTGCCCCGAGTGGATGCTTACATCTTTGGGTACACATCTTACGATCGATGAAATCTGCCCGCGAAGAACTTTCTTAAATTGTACGCGCAGGGAACTCGATCCGAACCAAACAGAAAGCCCGGCGCAAGGGCCGGGCTCTCATCAGCGACGTCAGTGCTTCTGATGACCGCCACCGGGGCCGCCGGCCGGCGGGCCACCACGCGGCGCGGCGTTGATGTGCGGAGCGCCGCCGCCCGGATGCGGCATCGCCGGTGCAGCCGCGCGCGGCGCCGGCATCTGCGCACGGGCATTCATCGGCGAACCGTGGCTGACGTTCGGCCGGGCCACGTGCGGCATCGCAGGCCGCTTCGGAGGCGCGGCAGAGACACGCGGAGCCTCATGAGCACGTGCCATCGGCTGCGCGCGCACCGCGGCGCGGCTCGCAGCATGATCGTGCATCATGCGCGCCTGTGCGTCGCGCGGGTGACGGCCCTGCACGGCGGTTCGCTCATTCACGATACGCGCGCTCCGTCCGGCGCGGGTCCGGTCAGCCGTAACCGCGGAGTCCCGCTTGGCGATGGCGGCTTCCGGCCGAGTGATCGCGGCACCACGTCCCGAGACGGCGGCCCCGCCCCTGCCGCGCACACCGCTGCGTTCGAGTGCGACTGCCGCATCGCGCGTGGCCGCGCGACCGATGCGGGCTGCGCGCGGATCGAGCGTTCTCCGCGTCGCAAAGCGCTGATGCGACGTCCAGTAGTTATTCCAGTAGGCGTGGCGGCGGTACCAGGGACGTCCCGCATAGTAGCTCGACCAGTACGAGGTCAGCACGAACGGAACGACGGGCACGTCGATCTCGTCGACATAGTCCGGGAGATAGACGTAGTGATTGCGATAGAGATATTCGAGATATTGCGACGACACCCAGCCGCGATCGTCGGAGAAGCTGACGTCGCACCAGGCATTGCCGCGCAGGCAGCCATGGATGTTGACGCGGGCGCCTCCCGGGATGCGATCGACCAGGGGAAAGCCCGTGCCCGGCCCGGCACGCAGGCCGGTGGAGACAGTGACGATGCCCGGCGCAGCCAGCGCGGCCGTCGGGGCAAGTAACAATGCGGCAACCAGAATGCTTCTGAATTTCATGGCGTGTTCCTCCTCTTCGAGTCGGAACGCGCAAGCGGAATGGGCGTTCCGCGCGCAGTCGCCGCATCAGGCGAAAGATTGAGCCGCCCGCCGCACGGCGAGTTCAATATTCATCCGCCGTTCATCGCAGCGGCAAGCGCGGTGCTTGCCGGGCCTCAGCTCGCCTTCGCCTCAGTTCGCCTTCAACATGAAGCGGTCGAAGTACGACGCAAGCCCGGCATGGTCATCAAGCGGCAGCACATTCGCGACATACTGGTCAGGCCGCACCACGACCATGCAGCCGTTCTTTCGATCGATGCCTCGCATTGCGAAAATGTCGTGGCCGGCCTTGAGGTCCGGACAAAACATCTTTTCGTAGTCGATCAGGCCATAGCGGCCCTTGCGCGGGAGCAGCAGCGGTGGCATCGCCGTCACGGCCAGCTCACGATGATCCTGCTGGAAGACGGCGCGCAAGTCGATCACGCTGTCGATGTCCGCGCCAACAGGCGTATATCGCCTGGTTGGCGATTCTCCGGCCTCGGTCAGGAACTTGCACAGCGCGCGAATGGCCGAGCCGGCCGCCGCAGGATCTTCCGCAGGTGAAAACGCGTAGATGCGGAAACGGCCATCGGCCTGCGCGGCGTGGCCGAGGTGGACCGGCTTGGCGTCCGCCAGCCGGATCGCCGGCGCGGAATGGAAGCGCTTGCCGATGATGAGGCCTTCCGCGAGGTGCTGATGCGATGCCGCGCCGGTGAGGACCGAGGGCCTGTAGTGCGTCGCCGTGCCCGCGGTGTAGCGGCCGTGCCTGACGAAATAGTCTTGCGTTTTGGCGGCATCGGCGCCGCCGGCCTTGGCAGCCGAGGCGAGAATCCCCGCCCATTCGCGGTCGAAATCGATCAGTTCCTTCGCGACCGCCTGGCGCTCCGCCGAATAGGAATGCAGCAGGCTCGGGGCGCACTGTCTCCGCAGGACCGCGGCGAGCTTCCAGCCGAGATTGAAGGCATCCTGCATCGAGACGTTCATGCCCTGCCCCGCTTTCGGGCTGTGGGTATGGCAGGCATCGCCGGCGATGAAGATGCGCGGAACGCGCGTATCGGTCTCGGCCTCCGGCACGTCGTCGAATTTGTCGGTGAGGCGCTGGCCGATCTCGTAGACTGACCACCAGGCGATCTCCTTCACCTCGAGCGTATGCGGCTTCAGGATCCGCTGCGCCTTGGCGATCACGTCGTCGGCAGTGATGTTGCGGCTCGCAACGCGCTCGCCGACATCGAGTTTTGCGAGCTCGACATAGATGCGGACCATGTAGCCGCCTTCACGTGGAATGATCAGCAGGCTGCCGTCCCTGGCCGACTGGACCAGGGATTTGAAGCGGATGTCCGGGAAATCCGTCGACGCCAGCACGTCCATCACGCCCCAGGCGTGGTTGGCGGAATCGCCATGCAACTCGCGTCCGATCGACCTGCGCACGATGCTGCGCGCGCCGTCGCAGCCGACGACGTAGCGCGCTCTGATCGTCTCGACCTTGCCCTCGTTCGCGGCATCGATGCGTTCGAGACGCACGGTCACGGCATGAGCGGCTGCATCGGCAGCCCGATCGACGTGGAGATCAAGCACGCGTCGGCTGTAATACGGCTCGAGCTTCGCCGGCGATCTGCGCATCACGTCGATGAAGCAGTCATGGATGCGCGCCTGGTTGAGGATGACGTGCGGGAATTCCGACAGCCCGTCCTCGACGTCCTGCACCCGGCCGCTGCGGGTGATTTTCTCCGGCGTTCGCTCATCCGGCTTCCAGAACGTCGTTTCATTGACCCAATAGGCCTCCTTCAGCACGCGCTCGCTGAAGCCATAGGCGTGAAACATCTCCATGGTGCGGCAGGCGATGCCATCAGCCTGCCCGACCAACAGGCGGTCCGGCTTCTGCTCGACGATGCAGGTCTTGAGGTCGGGGAATTGCGCAAGCTGGGCGGCGAGCGTCAGGCCGGCCGGCCCGCAGCCGACGATGAGAACATCGACCTCGTCCGGCACGGCGCCCGCGGCACCCGAAGCCTGAACGCGCTCGGCGGGATCCGCAATCTCGGGATCGCCCGGCTGAAATCCATTCAGATGGAATTGCATGAGCACCTCTCCCGCAAACGTTCTGTTTTGATATTGATCAGTATGCTGACTATCAGTATACTTGTCAACGCCCCGCACCTCGCTGCGACTTCCGGAGGATACGGTGAAAGACAACAACGACATGCCCGGGCATCTGGCGCGCCGTTTCCAGCAGATCGCGGTCGCGGTGTTCCTGGCCGAGGTCGAAGACGCCGGCTTCGATCTCACGCCGGTGCAGTACGCCGCGCTCGCGACCATCAAGGCCAATCCGGGGCTCGACCAGGTGACGCTCGCCGGATTGATCGCCTACGATCGCACCACCATCACCGGCGTGATCGATCGCCTCGTCCAGAAGGGCCTCGCGGAGCGCCGCCCCTCCAGCCGCGACCGCCGCGCGCGCGAGCTCGAGATCACCGACGAAGGCCGGCGCACGCTGCGCCGGATCACGCCGGCCGTCGAATCCGCGCAGCGCATCATGCTGCGCGGCCTCAGCGCGAAGGAGGGCGAGGAGCTGATGCGGCTGCTGCGCAAGGCCATCGCCGCCGGCAATGAGCTCAGCCGCGCCCCGCTACGCGATGCGCAGGTCTGATCCCGGACCGTGGCCGCAATTGTCGCAGCGCACGAAACCAGGAACTAACCTTCAGCTGCTAGCCTCGGCTGCATTGGGCGCTTAACGCGCGATTAACTTTGCGGGGCGGAGTTTCGGATGTTCAGGTTCCTCGTGGTGGCCACAGCCGTCGTGCTCTCGAGCGGTCACGCGCTCGCAAACGGCCATGGCGGCGGCGATGCCCCGCCTCCCCCGAAGCCCGAGGCGACGACCGCTCCGGCGAAGGTGGTCCTGACCAAGCAGGGTCCGAAGCTCGTCGATCTAAAGGGCATGACGCTCTACTATTACGAGCGCGACACCACCGGAAAGACGTCGAGCTGCAACGGCAAGTGCACCGAGAGCTGGGTGCCGCTGGCAGCCACGGCCGACGCCAAGGCCGTCGGCGACTTTACCGTGATCAGCCGCAATGACGGCAGCAAGATGTGGGCGTATCGCTATCGCCCGCTCTACACCTCACCCGCAGACAAGGCGCCGGGCGATGCCAACGGCAATGCCACGACACTGCAATGGAGGATCGCCCGGCCGGGCGAATAGCGCGATCGACCCGCGCGCGTGGACACCAGACGCATTGACGTCCGAGTGAGCGTTCCTCACCCGCGCCAGCGCGAGCCCGTCTCGGCCTGCGCGCTCTGCCCTGGCGGCAACACCACGACCGTCGAATTGAGCTTGACCCGGTCGTAGAGATCGATGACGTCCTCATTGCGCATCCGGATGCAGCCGGACGAGATCGCCTGCCCGATATATTCGGGCTGGTTGGTGCCGTGGATGCGGTAGAGCGTATCCTTGTTGCCGACATACAGATAGATGCCCCGCGCACCCAACGGATTGGCGGGACCACCGCGAACGCGCGCCGGATACGGGCCGAGTCGCGCCTGGATATCCGCCGTCGGAACCCAGTCCGGCCATTCCGCCAAGCGGCCGACCCGCGCGACGCCGGAGAACGCCATGGCTTCCTCACCGACCGCAACGCCGTAGCGGATCGCTTTGCCCTCGGGCAGCACGTAATAGAGGTAGCGCGCATCGGTATCGACCAGGATCGTGCCGGGCTGCTCCTTGCGGTGGTAGTCCACGATATGACGGAGATATTGCTCGGGCACGTTCGCCTGCGCGTAAGGCGTGTGCGCAAGCAACTGACGGTCGCGCGGCGTCATGCTCGCATCCGTCGATGGCGAAAGCGTCGTCTGCATGCAGCCGCCCAGCGGCAGCAAGGCTGCGACGAACAAAACGAGTAGAGATCTTGGCACCGCCGGCCCCCCGATAGCGGATAGCAGCACCCCCAGCCCCTCTACATGCGGCCAAAATCGTGCAGAAAACAAGGCAGGGACGGAACACGTGCGCGTGTTCGGTCAACCGGGTTCCATCACCACAAACGGCGGAGGACTGTCGCATCATCTCCACCTCCTCGCCTTGCTTTGGTCAAACCCGGCTGGACTCGTGCGCCATGGGGTTCGGGATGGGCTCACCTCGATAAATCGGCCCCGCGCCAATGCGGTCGACCTCGACTTGAAACACCAGGCTTCAAAGGAGCTGCGATGCTCGCGACGCTGAACGCCAAGCAAATCGTCGATGAGATCGTGAAGGACACGATCAAGGACAACGATCCGCACGACGCGGTTCAGATCTCTCCGGAGATCGTGCTGGCCTCGCGGCCCACCAGCGTGTCACCTGCGCTGGCGCCCGAAATCGCGCCGCGTCCGGAGCCCAAGCTCACCTCCAAGCTCATCTCGGAGCCGAAGTTCACTCCGGAGCCGGCGCGCGCGCCCGAGCCCACCATCAACGTCGTCTACGGAAAGCCCGCCGCGACACCGTTTGTCGACACGGCTGTCCACGTCACGTCCAGCGACGGTCCCGTCAGGCAGAAGCGATCCTCGGTCGGCAGGTGGCTGCGCGGCGCGTTCGTGACGTTGCTGCTTGCGGGGACCAGCACGGCCGCCGCCATCGCCTGGGAGAAGCACGGCGACACCGCCAAACAGATGCTCGCGGAATGGACGCCGGCACTGGCCTCATTGCTGCCTGCGACTTCGTGGCTGACTGCGACATCGCAGACCGCGCCGGCCCCCGCTGCTCAGGCGGCGCCGCCCGTGGTGGAAGCCGCGGCGGATCAGACGGCTGACCAATCTGCGACGCCGCCCGCGGCTCAAGTTGCGGCAGC
>NZ_AJQE01000116.1 GCF_000261685.1 Bradyrhizobium genomosp. I (2014)
TCGACGCAACGCAGTCGGTACAATCGATGACGCGCGATCTCGCCGCGATGGCGCAGCAGATCGAGCAGCTCAAGGCCAACATCGCCGAGCTGAAGGCCGGGCAGGAGCAGATGGCGCGCGAGATGGCGAAGCCGCCGGCACCGAAGCCGGCAGCTGAAGTGAGGCCGCCCGCCGATCCCCGCGCGCGTGCCTCTGCGCTTCCGCCGAAGCCGCCGGTTCGCAGGCCGAAGCCGGCCGTGTCGCACACTTACATGCCGGCCCATGCGCCTGCGCCGCTTGCGCCTCCGCCGTCGCAGTCCGCCGCGGCCCCGCCACCAGCTGCGCCGGTTGCAACGACACAGGCCGTTGCCGATGACGATGGGCCCGTCGTGCGTCCACCAATGCCGCTGCGTTAGGGCAAACACCGGGCGACAGCAGCACAGCGTGGCTGTGACAGCGCGCACGCTGTCCGAGTCGATGTGATGCGTTGAGTCCGGGCAATTACGGAGATCGCTGCTGCGATCGTCCGCGATCAAGAGAAAAGGCCGTCGGGATCTATGCCGCCGGCCTTCTCTTGCAGCTGCCGGTTCCCGGAGCCCGGTTCTGCCGCCATTCGATGCCTTATGATCGCGCCGGCATATTTAATAAATTCTTAACGACCTCGCATGCTGCACATCATTTCTGCGCCATGAGCACAGAGATTGCGCCGCCTGTTCATTCGCTGGATATCGACTCGTGATATCATCTGACATCTGTTGAGACTTGCACTGAAACTCGGATCGTCACATCGGGGAATTCGAATGCCCTACTACTATTTCGATCTTGTGGTTGGTGAAGAGTTCAAGAACCAGGGAGGAATCATCCTCGAGGACATCGAGGTTGCCTCCGACCGCGCCGATCAATTGGCATGCGAGCTGTCGCAGGTGAAGCCGGAGCTGCAGCAGAAGGGCTGCGCGGTGCGCGTCACCGATCGCGATCACAACGAGCTCTATCGCACGCCGCTCGATCCGGTGCCGGCCTGGCAGCGCTGAGCTAGTCCAGCGTCGGCGGCTCGAACCAGTTCGTCAGCGACAATCCCCCGTCAACGACGAAGGCTGCGCCGGTGACGTAAGCGGAGAGCTTGTTCGACAATACGGTGAGCGCCATCGGTGCGAGGTCCTTGGCCTGGCCGAGACGCCCGAGCGGAACGTGCCGCGCCAGCGCCGGATCGGCAACGAAGCCACCGGCGGCGATTGCGCCGGGCACCAGCGCGTTGACGCGGATGTCGTAACGCCCCAACGTCTTCGCGAGCTCCTTCACCAGCATCGCCATTGCCGCCTTTGCCGTCGAATAGTGCAACAGGTTGCGCGGGGTGCCAGCATGCAGCGAGGTGAGAAACAGGAACGAGCCCGGCCGCTTCGCCGCGATCAGCCGTCTTGCGAGTTCGCGCGCCAGGTGAAAGCCGGCATCGAGATTGACCGCATGCATCTCCTGCCACGTCCTGCGATCGACCGCGAGGGCATGATCGGCCTCGCGCCGTGGCGGCGATGCGCTGTGGACGAAATGCGTGACCTCGCCCAGCGCTGCCTGTGCGGCGGCCAGCAGTTCGTCGCAGGCCTCGGGCCTGGCGAGATCTCCGACCCAGGGCGCGGCCAGACCGGGCTTTTCGCTCGCGCTGATCGCGGCACGCACCCGCTCCGCGCTCACATCCGCGAACATGGTGCGGACGCCCTCGCCGACCAAGCCTAGCGCGATCGCGCGGCCGATGCCATTGCCCGCGCCGGTGACGAGCGCGGTGTCGCGTGCGGTATCGAACGGCGTGCTGAACAGGCTCATGTCGCGCTCCGAGGCTGGGGAGCACCAGGTTAGCTCACCGCCCGGACGGACGACAATTGTGCCGCGCACCATTGCGGAGCGGCACGCCGGGCGCTAGCCTCTCAAAAAACGGAGGAGGTTCCAGGGATGCGCACCGGTTTTCTGATGACGGGCCTGTTGCTGTTGGCCGCGCCGGCACAGGCGGCCGACGCGCCGCCGCGGTCGATCTATGTGACGATGGTCTTGCAGGCCTTCGCCGCCAAGGTCGAGTGTCCCAACACGGACCTCGTCTATCAGGACCTCGTGCAGAAGGCCCAGCAGATGCACCTGCCCGACGGCACCACCGAGAAGGTGCGCAAGGCGATCGCCTGGATGCACACCGGCGGCAAGATGGGCGAGAAGCAGGACGACGATCTGATGGCCGAGGTCGCGGTCGCGACCCAGGCCACCGACATGGACCAACGCCGCCTCGGCATGTCCAGCTGGTGCGAAGTCCAGAAGACCAACCTCGCCGGCCTGATCCGCAGCAAGGGCGGCTAGCGGGCGCGCCTTCGCCACGTTAAGCACGCCGCGACGGAACCTCTGCTCCGGCCCAAAATGGTCACAATTCTCGAAAGCATGCGACCTCTTCGAATTCGAACAGGAGACCCTGATGCGGAGTATCCATTTCGTCTTCGCCGGCGCGATCGCGGCCGCCACGGTGCTGACGGCGCCCGTGCTGGCGAGGAATGCCGACGCCCAGAAAGGTGAGGAAAGAACCACTTCGTCGTCTTGCAGTGCCTATCAGCAGGCACCGGACGGCTCGTGGGAACAACTCCCCTGCAAGGAAACAAGCGGGCGCGAGCAGCCGCAGACACAGCACCGGACCTCGCCGCAAGGCGCTGATCGCGAGGAGCGCTGAAGAGGCTCGCCCTGACGAATGTCAGCTCTGATGCGGCCCGCGCATGATCTTCATGGCGTCGGCGATGTGACGCCACTCCGTGGCCTCGTCGGCCTCGCCACGGCTCTCGCAGGCCTGGGCCTGCTCGGCGGCCTTCGCGATCGCAGCAAAACCGTGCCGTTCCAGCATCTGGCGGGCAACGGTATGAACCTGGACCTCGGACATCATGGGCAGTCTCCCGCTCGAGGGAACTGCGGTGCAGCGCGCGCGACTGCCACCGCGGGTCTCTCACAACGATTGGGGCCCGGAACTCGTTCCGTCCCATTGATGTGAGCCTCAGGACAAAGGCGGCCCGCTGTTGCCAGCGGACCGCCTTTCACCCACCCCAAACCTGGCGGTCGTCGGCCGCGGCTCCCTACGCGACCGCCACCTTTTTGCGCTCGAAATCGTTGGGCACCTCGATGTCGACCTCCAGAGTCGAAACCTCGTCGCCGCGCTCGAGCCGGACGATGACCTTGGTCGGGTCCAGCGTCACGTGCTTGGACACGACGGCGAGAATTTCCTCACGCAGCACACCGAGCAGATCTGGCTGGCCGCGCATTCCGCGTTCATGGGCAAGCAGGATCTGCAGCCGTTCGCGAGCGACGGGTGCCGAGGCCTTCTTGCCGCGGAGAAGTCGAAGCAGGCCCATGCTCATGCAGCCCTCCGTCGCAGCAGACGATCCATCAGACCCCTCCGCTCGGCAGGAACATGCATCGTTACGTTCTCGCCGCAGAGGCGCTTGGCCGCGTCTATATAGGCCCGCGCCGGCGCGCCGTCCGCATTCGACAGCGTCACGGGCGTTCCGACGTTGGAGGCCTTCAGCACGTCCTGGCTCTCCGGGATGATGCCGAGCAAGGGCGTCGCCAGGATCTCGAGGATGTCGTCGATGGTCAGCATCTCGCCGCGCGCGGCGCGAGAGGGATCGTAGCGCGTGATGAGGATGTGCTTCTCGACGCGCTCCCCCTTCTCGGCGCGCACCGTCTTGGAATCGAGCATGCCGATGATGCGATCGGAATCGCGCACCGAGGAGACCTCCGGATTGGTGACGATCACGGCCTCGTCGGCGAAACGCATCGCCATGGAGGCGCCGCGTTCGATGCCGGCCGGGCTGTCGCAGATCACCCAGTCGAAGCGGCTGCGCAGATCGGCGATGACCTTGCCGACGCCCTCCTCCGTCAGCGCGTCCTTGTCGCGGGTCTGCGAGGCCGGCAGCAGCCAGAGGTTCTCCAGCCGCTTGTCGCGGATCAGCGCCTGCGGCAGCTTGGCGACGCCCTGCACCACGTTGATGAGGTCGAACACGACGCGGCGTTCGGCGCCCATCACGAGGTCGAGGTTGCGCAAGCCGACGTCGAAGTCGACGACGACGACCTTGTCGCCGCGCTGCGCGAGCGCCGCTCCCAGCGCGGCGGTCGTCGTGGTCTTGCCGACCCCCCCCTTGCCTGATGTCACGACCAGTACCTTACTCATCTGAAATGTCTCCTTTGCTGGTCAGTTCAGTGCTGTAATTCGCATGGTATTTCCCTCCAGCCAGGCCTGCGCCGGCTTGCCGCGCAAGGCGGCGTCGATGTCGTCCGCAGTCTGGTAAAACCCGTCAATTGCGAGCAGTTCAGCCTCGATCTTCTGACAATAGATGCGCGCGCTGGTGTGACCGTTCACGCCTGCCATGGCGCGGCCGCGCAGCGCGCCGTAGACGTGGATGGAGCCGCCGGCGACGACCTCGGCGCCGGACCCGACCGAGCCGAGAATGGTGACGTCGCCTTCCGGGAAGATCACGGTCTGGCCCGAGCGCACGGGGTTTTCGAGGAGCAGCGAGGTCGGCTTGGTCTCGGCCTTCGCTTCGGCCTTCTTCGGCGTGCTCGGCTCGACCACGCAGCTGCGCCCGCCCGACAGGAGCGGCGGCATCATGGGGGTCAGCCGGCCCTCCTCCACGCCCTCGATGCCGAGCACGCGGATGTTGCGGTCCTGAAGGCTCGTGAGCAGATGTCCGATCCCGGACTGGCTGAGATCGACCGAGGACAGATCGATCACCACGGGCCGCCCGGCAAAAAAGCCCGGCGAGCGTGCAATGGTGGCGTCGACCTCATGCAGCCAGTCCTGAATCGGAACCGTCGGCGTGAACACGAAAGCCACATAGGAGCGCCCGCGCAGGCGCACCATTTGACGTTGGACTTTTGCTGCAGCCTCCATGGCGGCCGACTCGTTCCCTGTTATTGAATGGTTAACGATGCGGCCAACGTGGTTAACGACGAGTTAATGCCTCCAGGGTTACGCAGGAAGTGAAGCCCGGGCCCCGGGTATCGCCCCGTTCCGTCATCGCGAAGGCCCGCCGCAGGCGGGCGACTCGAAGGATGGCCGCCGGAAAGGACGCGCCTTAGCCTGCAGCCAACTTCGGCTGCCAGTTGCGCAATTTTCGCGCAGCACCAGTGATGTCGGCAACGGCCGGAAATGTCCCCGCCTCCACCATCATCGCCCTCGCCAGCCGTACCGCACGCGCCTCGCTCGTTGCCCGCATCCGCGGATCCTCGATCAGCTCGAAATCAATGTTGTGGGCGAGGCCGAAGATACGGCGGATGATCTTGGCGGCGGCGAAGCCGACCGAATCAGTGAACAGCCGCTGCATGTAGGCCTGTCGCTCGGCCTCGAGACGCGCGGCGCCCTGCTCGCCGGCGAAGAGCGCGACCGGGTAGGCGTCGCCGGCGGCTCCACCGCGCCAGAGGTCGAGGAATTTGCGGGCGAACTCGTTCCAGACCTGCTCGACCGTCTCCAGCACCCAGGCCTCGAATGCCGCCCGTTCTCCCGGTGCGCGCTCGTGGCCGGCGGAGGCGAAATAGGCCATCAGGAGATTGGCCAGCACCGCGCCGACGTCGAAGCCGATCGGGCCGTAGAATGCGAATTCCGGGTCGATCACCCGTGTCTGGCTCTCCGTCACCATGATCGATCCGGTGTGGAGGTCACCGTGGAGCAGAGCCTCGGGGCTGGCCATGAACTTCAGCTTGAGACGGGAGATCGCGACATGCAGGTCCATGTCTTCGCGCAACGCCGCCGCCAAGCCGTCGAGATAAGGCGCGGTCCAGCGGTTCTGTTCGGCGATGCGGTACGGGTCGGTGAAGATCAGATCCTCTGTGATCTTGCACAGTGCGTGGTTGCCGGCAAAGGCCGCGATGCCCTCCTTCTTCTCGGCGGCGGAGAGTGCGAGGTCGGAGGTGAAGAACAAGGTCCTTGCCATGAACGTGGTGACGTCGCTGGCGAAGCGCGGATATCGCGTGCCCGCAACCAGACCCTTGCGCATGATGATGTGCGGCTCGAGCAGCTCCATCACGGTCAGCGCCAGCTTGTCGTCGTGATGCAACACTGCCGGCACGAGGCCGGATGCGAGTTGGGCCTGCCGGGACAGCGCGAGATATTCGTAATGGGCACGTGACAGCGGCAGCGGCCAGCTCTCGCCGACGAGACGGACATAGGGCAACGCCTGCTTCACGGCGATGCCGCCGCGCGCGCCCTTGACGATGAAGACGAGGTTGAGATTGCCGTCGCCGACCTCGGTGACCGGCCAGGACGCGGGCTCGCCGCCAACCAGCTTACGAATATCCGGAAGGCCTGCGAGATAGTCCCGCAAATCGGCCTCATGCAGAATCCGATAGTTCCCTGTCCGGTCCCCGGTCATGACGATCCCATCCCATTTGCATGGGCCGGATCGTTATTCCCGCTCCAGGAAGCCGGAGCCGATCCCGGCCTTTCTTTTGATGGGATCGTAGTCACAATAGATGCCGTCCGCCACCAGCGTGTAGCTGGCGCTGACGGTGTATTTGTCCAGCTTGACCGAGTTCAGGCCGATCACAGAGGTGCTCTTGCCCCCGTTCCACCTGAACGGCGTCGAGCTCTTGGACTGCTCGCAGGCCATCACCGCCTCGTTGAAGACATAGCCCTCGACGAACGCCTTCAGCGTCCGCGCCTGCACCGCCATCTTCCATTCGAAATAGCCGATCGCACCAAGACCGGCGACGATCAGCAACAGAAGCGCGACCACGATACGCTGAAAAGCCATTCGTATTCCCCCAAGTATACAAACTATCTCCGTCGTCATTGCGAGCGCAGCGAAGCAATCCAGAATCCCTCCGCGGTAAGACTCTGGATTGCTTCGCTGCGCTCGCAATGACGAGCTTGGTTGATATCCTTCGTCCCTTACACCCCTAGAACGGCATGCCCATCAATTTCGACAGGCGCTCGATCGAGAGATAACCGGCATGATAGGCCGCGACGCCGAGGCCGTAGATCACCGCCGAGATGATCGTGGTCCAGATCAGCTTGCGGCCCATCCGCGTCAGGATCGGTGCGCCGGGGTCGGTGCCCGGTGCGCCGACGCCATCCTCGTGCTGGCTGCGAACGCCGAACGGCAGCGTCAGGAACAGCGCCACCCACCAGATGACGAAGTAGATCGCAAGCGCGGTCGATATTTGAATGGCCATGGGACGGCCTCACGCCTGCTCGATCTCGACCAGCGCGCCGGAAAAGTCCTTCGGGTGCAGGAACAGCACCGGCTTGCCGTGGGCGCCGATCTTCGGCACGCCGTCGCCGAGCACCCGGGCACCCTCCTTCACCAGCGTGTCGCGCGAGGCGATGATGTCGACGACCTCGTAGCAGACATGGTGGATGCCGCCGTCGGCATTGCGCTCGAGGAATTTGGCAATGGGAGACGATTCACCGAGCGGCTCGATGAACTCGATCTTGGTGTTGGGCAGTGTCGCGAACACGGTGGTGACGCCGTGCTCGGGCAGCGGCACCGCCTCCGAGATCTGAGCGCCGAACGCCGCGCCATAAATCTTTGCGGCCTTGACGGCGTCCCTGGTCGCGATCGCGACGTGGTTGAGGCGACCCAGCATGGTTCTTCTCCCTCGGCGCATGATCCGGGCCAGCGGCGAGCCGCCGTCCCGGAGATGCTGACACAATTACACTGTCAGGACATGTACCAGACAGGGGGGCTTTTTGCCCCAATGTTCGTTGATCACGGCCCGGACCGCACGTCGCACCGACTCGGCCAGCGCGTCCGGATCTCGCCGGCGCGCCTTTGGCAGCCCCTCGATCGTGGACATCACGGCGTCGAAGACCAGGTCGTCGAAGGTCTCGCCCGCCCTGTTCTTTTCGGGGACGCCGACCAGATCGACCTCAGGATCGTCGGCGAGCTCGCCCTGCTCGGTCATGGCAATGGCGACGAAGGCGCAGCCGGAAAAGGCCATGCGGCGCCGCTCGACGACGGCGCGGGACTTGGAGTCCTCCAAAATCGTGCCGTCCTTGTAGAGACGGCCGGAAGGCACCTCGCCGACGATGCCGGGGTCGCCGGGGCCGAGCTTGACGAGGTCGCCGTTGCGGCAGACCAGCACGCGCGGCACGCCGGCTGCCCGCGCCAGTTTTGCGTGATCGTGCAGGTGCAGGGCCTCGCCGTGGACCGGAATCAGGAGTTGCGGCTTCACCCAGGAAATCAGGTCGCGCAGCTCGTCGCGGCGGGGATGGCCGGAGACGTGAACCAGAGCGTCGCGGTCAGTGATGATCTCGACGCCCTGGAGCAGCAGATTGTTGACGATCGAGCTGACGGCCTTCTCGTTGCCTGGAATGGTGCGCGAGGAGAAGATGACGCTGTCGCCGCGGTTGAGCGTGATCTCGGGATGGTCGTCGTTGGCGATGCGCGCCAGCGCCGCACGCGGCTCGCCCTGGCTGCCGGTGCACAGCGCCAGCACCTTGTCCGGCGGAAGGTGACCGTAGACCTCGGGTGAACGGAAATTCTGCACGCCCTCGAGATAGCCGGTCTCGCGCGCCACCTGCACCACGCGCTCCATGGCGCGGCCGACCACGACGACCTCGCGGTCGGCGGCCTTCGCCGCGTCGGCGACGGCCTTGATCCGGGCGACGTTGGAGGCGAAGGTCGTGACGGCGACGCGGCCCTTGGCCGACTTGACGAGGTCGATGATGGTCCGGGCGACCTCCGCTTCCGACGGCGAGCGGCCGTCGCGCACGGCGTTGGTGGAATCGCCGATCAAGGCGAGCACGCCCTGCTCGCCCAATTCGCGCAGCCGCTTCTCGTCGGTCGGAGCCCCCAGGGTCGGGGTCGGATCGATCTTCCAGTCGCCGGTGTGCAGCACCGTGCCGGCCTCAGTGTGGATCGCCAGCGCGTGCGCTTCCGGAATCGAATGCGCGACAGGGATGAACTCGACGTTGAACGGGCCGATATCGACGCGACCGCCGGACGGGATCACGGTAACAGGGATATCAGGCGCATTGCGCTCGGCGGCGCATTTGGCCTCGAACAACGCCGCGCTGAACTTGGTCGCATAGATCGGGCATTTCAGCCTGGGCCAGAGATCGATGATGGCGCCGAAATGGTCCTCATGGGCGTGGGTCAGCACCAGGCCCATCAGGTTCTTGCGTTCCTTCTCCAGGAAGCTGATGTCGGGCATGATCAGGTCGATGCCCGGCAGATGCTCCTCGTCGCCGAAGGAGACGCCGAGATCGACCGCCAGCCAGGCACGCTGGTGGCGGTTGCCGAGGCCGTAGATCGACAGGTTCATGCCGATCTCGCCGACGCCGCCGAGCGGCGCAAACACCAGTTCGTCGGGCCTTGCCATCACGCAGCTCCCACGGAGGCAACGGGGCCAAAGAACACCTCGCCGGCGGCCACCGGCACAAGGCGGTCCTCGGCAGTGCGGACGATCAGGCAGCCGGTATCGTCGATGGTGTCAAAGATGCCTTCCAGCGTCATGGTTCCCGTGTTGATCGCAACCCGCTCGCCGAGGCCGGCGGCACGCTCGAGCCAGAGCTTCCGGATCTCGGCAAAGCCGCGGCCATTGTCCCAAATGCCACGGAACTCGATCCAGGCATCGGAGAGGGCCGAGAACAGCTCCTCGGCGCTGATCTGGACCCCGAGCGCGGCCAGCGACACCGCGGGCGTCGGGGTGCCCTCGGGTGCTGCGACCACATTGGTGCCCATGCCGACGACGACGGCGAGACCGTTGCCGACGGCCTCGGCCTCGAGGCCGATGCCGACCAGCTTCTTGCCGCCAGCGAGCACATCATTCGGCCATTTCAGGGCGTAGCGGGGCCGGCCCTCGCCGAGGCGGAGCGCAGCCTCGAGGCTCGCCTTCTCCAGCGCCGCCTCCTCCGCCAGCCCGGCGGCAAAGCCGAGCGTGGCGGCTACGGCCGGGGCGACGTCCATGACCTCGAGGATGCTGGCGGCGAGATTGCCGCGCGGCGCAATCCAGGCGCGCTGACGGCGGCCGCGGCCGGCGGTCTGCTCGGATGTGACGAACCACATCGGGCCACGTTCGCCGGCCCTGGCGCGCTCGATCGCCTCGGTGTTGGTCGAGCCGGTCCGTTCGAACGCCGCGAGCTTGTAGCCCGCGGACAATGCGCGAGGACCGAGCGCGAAAGCCATCCTAGAACAGCGACTTTGCCGCGGCGGAGGCGACGCTCACCACCGGGCCTGCGAACAGCGCGAACAGGATGTTGAACAGGCCTGCGACCGCCAGCACCGTCCGCACTTCGATGCGCACCGGATCGACCTGGCCGGCCGGCTCGTCGAAGTACATCGTCTTGACGATGGCGAGGTAGTAATAGGCGCCGACCACGCTGGTCAGCACGCCGATGACCGCGAGCGTGAACAGGTTCGCCTTGATCGCGGCGACGAAGACGTACCATTTGGCGAAGAAGCCGGCCAGCGGCGGAATGCCGGCGAGCGAGAACAGCAGCATCGCGAACATGAAGGCGAGCAACGGATTAGTCCGCGACAGTCCGGCGAAATCGCTGATCTGCTCAACGGCCTGGCCGTTGCGCTTCATGGCGAGGATGATCGAGAACGAGCCGAGCGTCATCGCGACATAGATCACGATGTACATCAGCACGCCCTGTGCGCCCTCGACCGTGCCGGAGGCAAGGCCGACCAGCGCGAAGCCCATGTGGCCGATCGACGAATAGGCCATCAGCCGCTTGATATTGGTCTGGCCGATCGCGGCGAAGGAGCCGAGCGCCATCGAAGCGATCGACACGAACACGAGGATCTGCTGCCATTGCGAAAGGATGCCGGGGAATGCGGTCAGCGTCACACGGGTGAAAACGGCGAGCGCGGCCACCTTTGGCGCCGAGGCGAAGAACGCGGTGACCGGGGTCGGGGCGCCCTCATAGACGTCGGGCGTCCACATGTGGAACGGCACGGCCGAGACCTTGAAGCAGAGGCCGACGAGCAGGAAGACGAGGCCGAAGACCAGGCCGACATTCGAGACCGTGGCGGCTGCGGCGATCCCGGTGAAGCTGACCGTACCGGTGAAGCCGTAGATCAGCGAGGCGCCGTACAGCAGCATGCCCGAGGACAGCGCGCCCAGGACAAAATACTTCAGGCCGGCTTCGGTCGACTTCGCGTTGTCGCGGTTCGAGGCCGCCACGACGTAGAGCGCCAGCGACATCAGTTCGAGGCCGAGATAGAGCGAGATCAGATCGCCGGCCGAGATCAGCACCATCATGCCGAGCGTCGAGAGCAGCACCAGGATCGAATATTCGAAGATGCGGCGCGACGGGTCGGACAGGAACTCGGTCGACAGGATCAGCGTCACCGCCGAGCCGATCAGGGCCAGGATCTTCATGAAGCGGGCGAAGTCGTCGACGATGAAGCTGCCGCCGAAGGTCGCCTGCTTGCCTGCGGGCTGCATGTAGACGAGCGCGCCGACCACGATCAGGAGCACCACCGCCAGCAACGTGACCGTCCTGGTCGTCCCCTGCCCGCGATAGGCTCCCAGCATCAGAAGCGCCATCGCGCCGACCGCGAGCACGAGTTCGGGCAGCACCGGCGCCAGTTGATAACCTGCAGTCTCAAAGCTCATGGCGATATCCTGACCTGCCCGATCACTGGAGCAGTGCGGCGGCCTTCACGGCCGTCACAGCGGTGTTGTAGTTGTTGACGAGTTGCTGGACCGACGCGGCCGACATGTCGAGCACCGGCTTCGGATAGACGCCGAACAGGATCGTCAGCGCGATCATCGGGAACAGGATCACGCACTCCCGCAAGGTGAGATCCTTCATGCTCATCAGCGACGGCTTGACCAGGGCCCCGAACACCACCTTGCGGTAGAGCCACAGCGCATAGGCCGCCGACAGGATCACGCCGAAGCTGGCGAAGAACGCGGTCGGGATCGAGACCTTGAAAGTGCCGAGCAGCGTCATGAACTCGCCGACGAAGCCGCTCGTTCCGGGCAGGCCCACATTGGCCATGGTGAAGACCATGAATGTCATCGCGTAGAGCGGCATCCGGTTGACGAGGCCGCCATAGGCCGCGATCTCGCGGGTGTGCAGGCGGTCGTAGACGACGCCGACGCAGAGGAAGAGCGCGCCGGAGACGATGCCGTGCGAGATCATCTGGAACACGCCGCCGGCGACGCCCTGCATGGTGCCGGCGAAGATGCCCATGGTGACGAAGCCCATATGCGCCACTGACGAGTACGCGATCAGCTTCTTCATGTCCTCCTGCATCAGGGCCACCAGCGAGGTGTAGATGATGGCGATGGCCGAGAGCGTGAAGATCAGCGGCGCGAAGTCGTGCGAGGCCAACGGGAACATCGGCAGCGAGAAGCGCAGGAAGCCGTAGCCGCCCATCTTCAGGAGGATCGCGGCCAGGACCACCGAGCCCGCTGTCGGCGCCTCGACATGCGCGTCGGGGAGCCAGGTGTGCACCGGCCACATCGGCATCTTCACCGCAAACGAGGCGAAGAAGGCAAGCCACGCCCAGGTCTGCAGGGACCGCGGCACGGCGGTGTGCATCAGGGTCGGGATGTCGGTGGTGCCGCCGTTCCAGTACAGCGCCATGATGGCGAGCAGCATCAGGACCGAGCCGAGCAGCGTGTAGAGGAAGAACTTGAACGACGCATAGACCCGCCGCGGCCCGCCCCAGACGCCGATGATCAGGAACATCGGGATCAGGCCGCCCTCGAAGAACAGATAGAACAGCACGAGATCGAGCGCCGAGAAGGTGCCGATCATCAGCGTTTCCAGGATCAGGAACGCCATCATGTATTCGCGGACGCGGCTGGTGATCGCCTTCCAGCTCGCGATGATGCAGAACGGCATCACGGCGGTGGTGAGGATCACGAGCGGCAGCGAGATGCCGTCGACGCCCATGTGGTAGGTAATCCCGGTGGCAAGCCAGTTCGCCTTCTCGACAAACTGGAAGTCGGGGTTGGACGGGTCGAAGCGCATGACCAGGATCACCGACACCGCGAAGGTGATCAGCGTGGTCCAGAGCGCGATCCAGCGCGAGTTGCGCCGCGCCGCCTCATCATCGCCGCGGCTGAGATAGACGATCAGCGCGCCGACCAGCGGCAGGAACGTCGTGACCGAGAGAATGGGCCAGGTTGTCATTTACTGGCCTCCAAAGCCGAACATGAACCAGGTGATCAGGCCGGCGGCGCCGATCAGCATGGCGAACGCGTAGTGATAGAGATAGCCGGTCTGGATCTTCACGACGTTGCGGGTGACGTCCAGCACGCGGGCCGAGACGCCGTCGGGGCCGAAGCCGTCGATGATGAAGCCGTCGCCCTTCTTCCAGAGCTGGTAGCCGATCCACTTCGCCGGACGGACGAAGATGACGTCGTAGAGCTCGTCGAAGTACCATTTGTTGAGCAGGAACTGGTACAGCATCGGCTGCGTCTTCGCGAACTCGACCGGCAGATAGGGCCGGCGGATGTAGAACAGGTACGACACCAGGAAGCCCAGCACCATCATGACCGTCGGCAGGAAGGCGATGGTCTCGGGGATGTGGTGCATCTCCTCGATGATGTGCGGGTTCATCTTCACGGACTCGCGGAAGAACTCCTCGATGCCGTGACCGGCGAACAGCTCCTTGAACGGGAGGCCTGCGACGAACGAGCCGACCGCGAGCACGCCGATCGGGATCAGGATCCAGACCGGGGCCTCATGCGCAGCTTCGTAGTGATGCTCGTCATGCGGCTCGCCGTGGAAGGTCTTGAAGATCAGGCGCCAGGAGTAGAACGAGGTCAGGCCGGCGGCGACGACCGTCATCAGGAAGCCGTACATCGCAAACGGATTGTGCGAGGCGTAGGCGGACTCGATGATCGCGTCCTTGGAGAAATAGCCGGCGGTGAGCGGGAAGCCGGTGAGCGCCAGCGTGCCGACCACCATAACCGCATAGGTGTACGGGATCTTCCTCCAGAGACCACCCATGTTGCGGATGTCCTGCTCGTGGTGCATCGCGTAGATCACCGAGCCGGAGCCCAGGAACAGCAGCGCCTTGAAGAAGGCGTGCGTGAACAGGTGGAACATGCCGACCGAATAGGCCCCTGCTCCCATCGCCACGAACATGTAGCCGAGCTGCGAACAGGTCGAGTACGCGACGATGCGCTTGATGTCGTTCTGGACGAGACCGATCGTGGCCGCGAAGAACGCCGTGGTCGCGCCGAAGAACATCACCACGGCCTGCGCGTTCGGGGCGAGCTCGAACAGCGGCGACAGGCGCGCCACCATGAAGACGCCGGCGGTGACCATGGTCGCGGCATGGATCAGCGCCGAGACCGGGGTCGGGCCTTCCATCGCGTCGGGCAGCCAGGTGTGCAGCAGGAACTGCGCCGACTTGCCCATCGCGCCCATGAACAGCAGCAGGCAAGTCAGGGTCAGCGCGTCGGCGTGCCAGCCGAGGAAGTTGACGGTCTTGCCGGTGAGGCTGGGCGCGGCATGGAAGATCGTCTCGAAGTCGGTCGAACCGACAAGCATGAAGATCGCGAAGATACCGAGCGCGAAGCCGAAATCGCCGACGCGGTTGACCACGAAGGCCTTGATGGCGGCGGCGTTCGCCGACGGCTTCTGGTACCAGAAGCCGATCAGCAGATAGCTGGCGAGACCCACGCCCTCCCAGCCGAAGAACAGCTGCACGAGGTTGTCCGCGGTCACCAGCATCAGCATGGCGAAGGTGAACAAGCTGAGATAGCCGAAGAAACGCGGCCGGTTCGGATCCTCGTCCATGTAGCCGATCGAATAGAGGTGCACGAGCGAGGATACGGTCGTGACAACCACCAGCATCACGGCGGTGAGCGTGTCGACTCGCAGCGTCCACCAGACCTGGAGGTCGCCGGAGAAGATCCAGGGCAGAAGCTGGATGCGGGCGTCATGGTGCATGAAGCCGACATCGACCAGCGTCATCCAGGACAGCGCGGCCGAGACGAACAGCAGCGCCGTGGTGATCAACTCCGCCGCGCGCGAGCCTGCCGCGGGCGGCTCGGCCGGGCCGTGAGCGTGATCGTCGTGCCCATCGCCGGGCTCGTGATGGGTCACGTGGATGACGGACGCATCCTCGCTGATCGTATCGGACGCATGCGCATGCGCACCATGGCCGTGGTCGCCGTGATGCTCGACCTCGTCGCCCGAGGGGTTGCGGGCATGCGCACCGGCCAGCGCAATCAGGCCGGCGAGGATGGCGCCCAGCAGAGGCAGAAAGACAATCGCCTGAACCATGACCGAGCTCAGCCCTTCATCAGATTGACGTCCTCAACCGCGATCGAGCCGCGGTTGCGGAAATAGACCACCAGGATGGCGAGACCGATCGCGGCTTCGGCGGCCGCGACGGTGAGCACCAACAGCGCGAAGACCTGGCCGACGATGTCGCCGAGGAAGGTCGAGAACGCCACGAGGTTGATGTTGACCGAGAGCAGGATCAGCTCGATCGACATCAGGATGACGATGATGTTCTTGCGGTTCAGGAAGATGCCGAGGATGCCGAGCGTGAACAAGATCGCGCCGACCGCCAGATAATGTCCGAGCCCGATCGTCATTTCACCCACTCCGCCGCATCGGCGTCCGAGAGCCCCTGCCCCGGCGCCACCTTGCGCATCGCCATCGCCATCTCTGGCGTGCGTGCGTTCTGAACGTTGATGTCCTGCCGCTTGACCTTCGCCTTGTGTCGCAGCGTCAGCACGATCGCACCGATCATCGCGACCAGCAGCACCATGCCGGCGAGCTGGAAGTAGTGGATGTACTTCGTATAGAGCACGAGGCCGAGCGCCTCGGTGTTCGAGACGTTGGTCGGGATCGCCGCCGTGATCGTCTTGGACACGCCGGGATTGATGACCCAGAAGCCGACGGTGAGCAGCAGCTCGAACAGGAAGATGCCGCCGATCACGAGGCCGACCGGCAGGTACTCGATGAAGCCCTCGCGCAGCTCGAGGAAATCGACGTCGAGCATCATGATCACGAACAGGAACAGCACCGCAACCGCGCCGACATAGACGACGATCAGCATCATGCCGAGGAACTCGGCACCCATCAGCACGAACAGGCCGGAGGCGTTGACGAAGGCCAGGATCAGGTACAGCACGGAGTGCACGGGATTGCGCGAGACAATCACCATCACGGCCGAGGCGACGCAGATGCCGGCGAAGAGATAGAAGAACAGCGCGGGAAGGATCATCAGGCATTCCCCGTCATTCCGGGGCGCGGGCAAAGCCCGCGAACCCGGAATCTGGAGGTTGTGGCGCGAGATTCCGGGTTCGCGCTTCGCGCGCCCCGGAATGACGAGGATATGGCGGAAAGGATCATGCCCTCACCTCACCGGTACGGCGCGTCGAGCTCGATCGCTTTCGCGATCTCGCGTTCCCAGCGGTCGCCGTTGGCGAGCAGCTTGGCCTTGTCATAGAACAGTTCCTCACGGGTCTCGGTCGCGAACTCGAAGTTCGGGCCTTCGACGATGGCATCGACCGGACAGGCCTCCTGGCAGAGACCGCAATAGATACACTTCACCATGTCGATGTCGTAGCGCACGGTGCGGCGGGTGCCGTCGTTGCGGCGCGGGCCGGCCTCGATCGTGATGGCCTGTGCCGGGCAGACCGCTTCGCACAGCTTGCAGGCGATGCAGCGCTCTTCGCCGTTCGGATAGCGGCGCAGCGCGTGCTCGCCGCGGAAGCGCGGCGAGATCGGGCCCTTCTCGAACGGATAGTTCAGCGTCGGCTTCGGCTGGAAGAAATAGCGCATGGCGAGGAAGAATGCCGAGACGAATTCCGACAGCAGGAGCGAGCGTGCAGTGGCGTTGACGTTGATACCCATGGCGGCCCTCACTTCGGCGCGATGCCGGCGAAATGCAGCACGCCGGCCACCACGATCACCATCGCCAGCGACAGCGGCAGGAACACCTTCCAGCCGAGGCGCATCAGTTGATCGTAGCGGTAGCGGGGCACGATCGCCTTCGCCATCGCGAACAGGAAGAACATGAAGAAGAGTTTCAGCGAGAACCAGATGATCCCCGGCACCCAGTTGAAGGGCGGCAGGTCCACCGGCGGCAGCCAGCCCCCGAGGAACAGGATGGTCGCCAGCGCGCACATCGTGACGATCGCGACATACTCGCCGAGCATGAACAGAAGGTATGGCGTCGAGCCGTATTCGACCATGAAGCCGGCGACCAGCTCGGATTCCGCTTCGACCAGGTCGAAGGGCGGACGGTTGGTCTCCGCCAGCGCCGAGACGTAGAACACCACGAACATCGGGAACAGCGGCCAGACGTACCAGTTCAGGATGGTGAGCTGCGGCAGCCCGATCAGGCTGGCGAGACCGCGCGCATGCTGGGCCTCGACCACCGCCGAGAGGTTCAGCGTGCCGGCGCAGAGCAGCACCGTGATGATGACGAAGCCGATCGAGACTTCGTAGGACACCATCTGTGCCGCCGAGCGCAGCGCGGCCAGGAACGGGTACTTGGAATTCGACGACCAGCCGGCCATGATGATGCCATAGATCGACAGCGACGAGATCGCGAAGATGAAGAGGATGCCGACATTGATGTCGGCGATCACCCAGCCGAGATTGGTCGGGATCACCGCCCAGGCCGCGAGCGCGAGCACGCAGGACACCAGCGGCGCCAGCAGGAACACGCCCTTGTTGGCGCCGGCCGGAATGATCGGCTCCTTCAGCACGAACTTCAAAAGGTCCGCGAAGGACTGCAGCAGGCCCCAGGGGCCGACCACGTTCGGGCCGCGCCGGATCTGCACCGCCGCCCAGATCTTGCGGTCGGCAAGCAGGATGTAGGCGATCGCGACCAGGAGCACGACGAGCACCAGGACGCTCTCGGCGACCATGATGATCAGCGGCCAGAGAAATCCGGTCCAGAATGCGCTTTCGAAGAATTCCATCAGATCACGCTCACTCCGCTGCGTTCAGCATGTGCCCGGAGGCGAGGCGCGAACATTCCGCCATCACGGCGGACGCACGCGCGATTGGGTTGGTCAAATAGAAGTCCTCGACCAGGGGCTTGAACGGCGCCTTCTCCGGCGAGCCGCCCTTCCCCGCCAGCTTCTTGATCTGGTCGGCCGAGCCGGCCTCGATCTGGTCGAGACGGATCAGATGCGGCACCGCCTTGAAGACCGCCTGGCGCAGCGCGGCCAGCGAGTCGTAGCCGATCTTCTTGCCGAGCGCCTCCGACAATGCGCGGACGATCGCCCAGTCCTCGCGGGCTTCGCCCGGCGGGAACGCGGCGCGGCCCGTCATCTGCACGCGGCCTTCGGTGTTGACATAGATCGCGGACTTCTCAGTGTAGGCCGCGGCCGGCAGGATCACGTCGGCTCGGTGCGCGCCGCGGTCGCCGTGGGTGCCGATATAGACGACGAAGGTGCCGTCGGGCGCCTTGATCTCGTCGGCTCCGAGCAGGAACAACAGGTCGAGCGTGCCGAACGTCGTCATCTGCGCCGCGTTCAGGCCACCCTGCCCCGCCGTGAAGCCGATATCGAGCGCACCGACGCGCGAGGCGGTCTCGTGCAGCACGCCAAAGCCGTTCCAGCCGTCCTTCACCGCGCCGACATCGAGCGCGAGCTTGGCAGCGGCCGCGAGGATGGCGGCGCCGTCGTGGCGAGCAGCCGCGCCCGCGCCGACCATGATGATCGGATGCTTGGCGTTCTTCAGCACGTCCATGAAGGAGTGCTTGCCGGCCGCGAGTTCGCCGAGCGTCTCGGTGCCTGCGCCGAGATGATCGTAGTCGTAGGTCAGATCGGCCTTGGCGCCGATCACGCCGACCTTGAAGCCGCCGGCACGCCAGCGCTTGCGGATGCGGGCGTTGAACACGGCTGCCTCCTTCCGCGGATTGGCGCCGATGATGAGCAGCGCGTCGGCCTGCTCGACGCCAGCGAGCGTCGGGTTGAAGAGGTAGGAGCCGCGGCCGAGCGCGGGATCGAAGGCGTCGCCCCCCTGCACCGCCAGATTGCTCGAGCCGTGCCTGGCGAGCAGATCCTTCAGCGCGAACATCTCCTCGACACCGGCAAGGTCGCCGGCGATCGCGCCGATGCGCTTGCCGTCGGTGCGCGCCGCCTTGGCGGCAATCGCAGCAAAGGCCTCGGGCCAGCTTGCCGCGCGCAGCTTGCCGGCCTCGCGGATATAGGGCCGGTCGAGCCGCTGGGTGCGCAGCCCGTCGACGACGTGACGGGTCTTGTCGGAGATCCACTCCTCGTTCACGGCCTCGTTGATGCGCGGCAGAATACGCATCACCTCACGGCCGCGCGTATCGACGCGGATCGCCGATCCCAGGCCGTCCATGACGTCGATCGACTGGGTCTTGCCGAGCTCCCACGGGCGTGCCGCGAACGCATAGGGCTTCGAGGTCAGCGCGCCGACCGGGCAGATGTCGACGAGATTGCCCTGCAGTTCCGAGGTCAGCGCGTGCTCGAGATAGGTCGTGATCTCCATGTCCTCGCCGCGGCCGGTGGCGCCCATCTCGGGGGCGCCGGCAACTTCCGCCGAGAAGCGGACGCAGCGCGTGCACTGGATGCAGCGGTTCATCGAGGTCTTGACCAGCGCGCCGAGATATTTGTCCTCGACCGCGCGCTTGTTCTCGGCGAAGCGGCTGGTGTCGACGCCATAGCCCATCGCCTGGTCCTGGAGGTCGCACTCGCCGCCCTGGTCGCAGATCGGGCAGTCCAGCGGATGGTTGATGAGAAGGAATTCCATCACGCCTTCGCGTGCCTTCTTCACCATCGGCGAACGCGTGGAGATTTCCGGCGGCTCGCCCTTGGGGCCCGGACGGCAGTCGCGCACACCCCAGGCGCAGCTCGCGACCGGCTTCGGGCCGCCCTTCACCTCGACGAGGCACATCCGGCAATTGCCGGCGATCGACAGCCGCTCGTGATAGCAGAAGCGCGGAATCTCGGCGCCGGCCGCCTCGCATGCCTGAAGCAGCGTGTACTCGGCGGGGACATCGATCTCTTTGCCGTCGATGATGAGCTTGGTCATTCTTCTTACTCCGCCGCGACCATGTTCACGGGATCGCGGACGCCGATATCGTCGATATCGGCCTTGTGCGAATACTGGTCGATGCGCGCTTCGATCTCGTGACGGAAATGCGCGATCAGGCCCTGGATCGGCCAGGCCGCCGCGTCGCCGAGCGCGCAGATGGTGTGGCCTTCGACCTGCTTCGTCACCTCGAGCAGCATGTCGATCTCGCGCTTGTGGGCGCGGCCCTCGGCCATGCGGGTCAAGACCCGCCACATCCAGCCTGTGCCCTCGCGGCACGGCGTGCACTGGCCGCAGCTCTCGTGCTTGTAGAAATAGGAGATGCGGGCGATGGCGCGGATCAGATCGGTGGACTTGTCCATCACGATCACCGCCGCGGTGCCGAGACCCGAGCGCAGCTTGCTCAAGCTGTCGAAATCCATCGGCGTGTCGATGATCTGCTCGGCCGGCACCATGCGCACCGACGAGCCGCCGGGGATCACGGCCTTGAGGTTGTCCCAGCCGCCGCGGATGCCGCCGCAATGCTTTTCGATCAGCTCACGGAACGGAATGCCCATGGCTTCTTCGACGTTGCAGGGCCGCTCGACATGGCCGGAGATGCAGAACAGCTTCGTGCCGACATTGTTCGGACGGCCGATGCCGGCGAACCAGGCCGCGCCGCGACGCAGGATGTCGGGAGCAACGGCGATGGACTCGACGTTGTTGACGGTGGTCGGGCAGCCGAACAGACCAACGTTCGCCGGGAACGGCGGCTTCAGCCGCGGCTGGCCCTTCTTGCCTTCGAGGCTTTCGAGCAGTGCGGTTTCCTCGCCGCAGATATAGGCGCCGGCGCCGTGCGCGACGTAGATGTCGAACGGCCAGCCATTGACGTTGTCCTTGCCGACCAGCTTGGCCTCATAGGCCTGGTCGATCGCGGCCTGGAGGTGCTCGCGCTCGCGGATGAACTCGCCGCGGACATAGATGTAACAGGCGTGCGCGTTCATCGCGCAGCTGGCGATCAGGCAACCCTCGATCAGGAGATGCGGATCATGCCGCATGATCTCGCGGTCCTTGCAGGTGCCGGGCTCGGATTCGTCGGCGTTGACGACGAGATAGCTCGGCCTGCCGTCGGTCGATTCCTTCGGCATGAAGGACCATTTCAGACCGGTCGGGAAGCCGGCGCCGCCGCGGCCGCGCAGCCCTGAGGCCTTCATCTCGTTGATGATCCAGTCGCGGCCCTTGTCGATGATGGTCTTGGTGCCGTCCCAGGCGCCGCGGCGCCGCGCGCCCTCCAGCCCCCAGTCGTGGAGGCCGTAGAGGTTCTTGAAGATGCGGTCCTTGTCCTCGAGCATGTCAGTGCTTTCCGATCAACGATTGGACTGCTTGTAGGCAAGTCCGGCGGCGCAGATACCAAACGTCAGCGCCCAGAGCAGACTGGATTCCAGCGACGCATTCAGGCTGAAGCGTTGCAGGAGAAAGATGAAGGCAGCCGCCACGGCGGCATGCATCGCGATGAAGCCCCACTTCTTCATGGCACCGCTTCCCTCTCGTGCCGGCGACGAAAGATCACGCATCAGGTGATCTCCTTCAGCGTGGTCGGCCCTGATATCGGCGCCGAGAACTGGCGGCCGTTCTGCGGACCCGGCTTGGGCGGATTGCCCGAAGCGAAGCCGTCGAGCACCTTGCCGAAGCTCTCCTTGGTCAGGTCCTCATAGGTGTCCTTGCCGATCAGCACCATCGGCGCGTTCACGCAGGCGCCCAGGCACTCCACCTCTTCCCAGCTGAAATTGCCGTCCTTGGACAGATGGAAGGGCTCATGATGGATGCGGTGCTCGCAGACGTGGATCAGATCCTCGGCGCCGCGCAGGCGGCACGGCGTGGTGCCGCAGACCTGGACATGGGCCTTCTTGCCGACCGGCGCGAGCTGGAACATCGTGTAGAAGGTCGCGACCTCCAGCACGCGGATATAGGGCATGTCGAGCATGTCGGCGATGACGCGGATCGCGGCTTCCGACACCCAGCCCTCGTTCTGCTCCTGCGCCCGCCAGAGGATGGCGATGACGGCGGAGGCCTGGCGGCCGGCCGGATATTTCGCGATCTGCTGCCTGGCGAATGCGAGGTTCTCCTCCGTGAACGCAAAGCTCGCGGGCTGGACTTCCTTCGGTGCTAATCGGCGAACGGACATCTCTGATCTCTCACTGCATGCGGCGCGCGGTTTTCGCATTCAAGTTCTTGGCATTCATGGCTTCGATCCTGTCCTGCCAGAATGCGCTTGCGGTGCCGAAAACGTTGTAGCCGACGTGGGTCGAGACCTTGATGCGGTCGAGGATCGACAGCTCGGTCACGGTCTCCATCCGGTTGCTGCGCGGATCGAACACGATCAGCTTCAGCGGGGTCTGCTCGAGGATGAAGCGCGACACGGCATGAGAGCGGTCGCTGCCGTGCTCCTCGCACATGATGACGCTGTCCGCCTGCAGCAGCCGGACGCCACCCTTGATCGCCTCGATCTCGACGCCCTCGACATCGAGCTTGATCAGATATTTCCCCGTGCTGGCGATCTTGCCGTCGTCGATCAGATCGTCGAGCGCAACGACCGGCACGTCCTCACCGCCCACCGACGAATCGCCGGCAATGCTGAAGGCCTCGTGCTTGGTGCCGGACAGCCGCGCGGTGCCGCGGGCCGCGCCGATGGCGCATTTCAAGGTCTCGAAGCGGCCACCGTTGACCCGCGCATTGTTGGCGAGTTTCGTATAGTTCTGCCCCGACGGCTCGATTGCGATCGCCTTGTGCGCGCCGAACGGCTTGCTCGACACCAGCACCGACCAGTAGCCGTAATTGGCGCCGCAATCGAGCAGCGTGTAGTCGACGTCGATGGAGTCGGCGAACAGCAGCTCGAGCTCGTCCTCGTAAATGTAGGAGCGGTTGAGCAGCTTGCTCCAATAGCCGTCGCCGTAGGGAAATTCGAACACGGCGTCCGGATTGAGCCTGATCGCGATGTTGCGTTCGGGCAGCGTCCTGCGCAGCAAATTGGCGCAGGCGATGTAACCCATGTGCGAGAAGTGGGACGAAATCTTCGATCCCGTCACCAGCGCCAAGGCAGCCGTCCGCTCCCACAGGCTGGCCCCTTCAAGGGCCCCCGAGGCGCGGTCGAACTGAATTGGCGCCTGCGCCATCACCGATCGACCTCTCCGAACACGATGTCGAGCGAGCCGAGGATCGCCGAAACGTCGGCCAGCAGATGGCCGCGACAGATGTGATCCATGGCCTGCAGATGGGCAAAGCCCGGCGCGCGGATCTTGCACTTGTAGGGCTTGTTGGTGCCGTCGGAGACGAGATAGACGCCGAACTCGCCCTTGGGCGCTTCGACCGCGGCGTAGACTTCGCCGGCCGGCACGTGAACGCCTTCGGTGTAGAGCTTGAAGTGGTGGATCAGCGCTTCCATCGAGCGCTTCATCTCGCCACGGCGCGGCGGCGCCACCTTGTTGTCGGCGACGACGACGGGCCCCTTCCCGTCAGGCGCGTTCAGCTTCTCGATGCACTGCTTCATGATGCGAACGGACTGGCGCATCTCTTCCATGCGGATCAGGTAGCGGTCGTAGCAGTCGCCGTTCTTGCCGATCGGAATGTCGAAATCCATCTCGGCGTAGCACTCATAGGGCTGCGACTTGCGCAGGTCCCACGCCGCGCCCGAGCCGCGTACCATCACGCCGGAGAAGCCCCACTCCCAGGCTTCCTTGAGCGGCACCACGCCGATGTCGACGTTGCGCTGCTTGAAGATGCGGTTGGCGGTAAGCAGGCGGTCGAGGTCGTCCACCACTTTCAGGAACGGATCGCACCAGGCTTCGATGTCGTCGACCAGCTTCTGCGGCAGGTCCTGGTGCACGCCGCCGACGCGGAAGAAGGCTGCGTGCATGCGGCTGCCCGAGGCCCGCTCGTAGAACACCATCAGCTTCTCGCGCTCTTCGAAGCCCCACAGCGGCGGGGTCAGCGCGCCAACGTCCATTGCCTGCGTGGTGACGTTGAGCAGATGCGACAGGATGCGGCCGATCTCGCAATAGAGCACGCGGATCAGCTGGCCGCGGCGCGGCACCTCGATGCCAAGCAGCCTTTCGGCAGCCAGGCAGAAGGCATGCTCCTGGTTCATCGGCGCGACGTAGTCGAGCCGGTCGAAATAAGGGATCGCCTGCAGATAGGTCTTCTGCTCGATCAGCTTTTCGGTGCCGCGGTGCAAGAGACCGATATGCGGATCGACGCGCTCGACCACCTCACCATCCAGCTCCAGCACGAGGCGCAAGACGCCGTGCGCAGCCGGATGCTGCGGGCCGAAATTGATGGTGAAGTTTCTGAGGTTCTCAGGTTGTTCATTCATGATCAGACCTTCGGCCCCGCCTTTTCGTCGCCAGGCAGCGGATAGTCCGCACCCTCCCACGGCGACAAGAAATCGAACTTGCGGAATTCCTGGTTTAGCCGCACGGGCTCGTAGACCACGCGCTTCTCCTGGTCGTCGTAGCGGACCTCGACGAAACCGGTCGTCGGGAAGTCTTTGCGCAACGGATGGCCCTCGAAGCCGTAGTCGGTAAGGAGGCGGCGCATGTCGGGATGACCGACGAAGAACACGCCATAGAGATCGTAGGCTTCGCGCTCGAACCAGTCGGCACCCGGGAATACGTCGATCAGCGAGGGCACCTGCGTGGTCTCGTCCGCCTGGGCCCGGAGCCGGATCCGCGTGTTCAGCGTCGGCGACAGGAAGTGATAGATCACGTCGAAACGCTTCTCGCGATCCGGGTAGTCCACCGCCGTGATGTCGGTGATGTTGACGAAACGGCAGTTCGGGTCATCGCGGAGGTACTTGACCACCTCGACGATCTTGGCGGCCTCGACATCCACGGTGAGCTGGTTGAAGGCCACCGAATGACCGGTGGCGGCGCCCGGAAGCGCGCTAACGATCGTCTGCCCCAGGGCGTCGAGCTTGGCGTCGTCCATGACGTAAAACCTTAGCGTTCGATGGTGCCGGTGCGCCGGATCTTCTTCTGCAGCAGCAGCACGCCGTAGAGCAGCGCTTCCGCCGTGGGCGGACAGCCCGGCACGTAGATGTCGATCGGCACGATGCGGTCGCAACCGCGCACGACCGAGTAGGAATAGTGGTAGTAGCCGCCGCCATTGGCGCAGGAGCCCATCGAGATGACGTAGCGCGGCTCGGGCATCTGGTCGTAGACCTTGCGCAGCGCCGGGGCCATCTTGTTGGTCAGGGTTCCCGCGACGATCATCACGTCGGACTGGCGCGGCGAGGCACGCGGCGCGAAGCCGAAGCGCTCGACGTCGTAGCGCGGCATCGACACCTGCATCATCTCCACCGCGCAGCAGGCGAGACCGAAGGTCATCCACATCAGGGAGCCGGTGCGCGCCCAGGTGATGAGATCGTCGGTCGCGGCCACGAAGAAGCCCTTGTCGGACAGCTCCGAATTGACCTCGAGGAAGAACGGATCATTGGCCCCGACCGGCTTGCCGGTCGACGGATCGAGGATGCCCTTGGGGGCCGGCGCGACAACCGGACCGGCGGACGGTGCAGGGTTCAATCCCATTCGAGTGCTCCCTTCTTCCATTCATAGGCGAACCCGACCGTCAGCACGGCGAGGAACACCACCATGGACCAGAAGCCGGTCGCGCCAAGCTTGCCGAACGCCACCGCCCAGGGAAACAGGAACGCCACCTCGAGGTCGAAGATGATGAAGAGGATGGCGACCAGATAGAAACGGACGTCGAACTTCATGCGAGCGTCGTCGAAGGCGTTGAAACCGCACTCATACGCCGACAGCTTCTCCGGGTCCGGCTGCTGGAACGCCACGATGAAGGGCGCGACCAGCAGCACGAGGCCAATCAGGCCAGCTACCCCAATAAAGACGACGAGTGGAAGATAGTTCTGTAGAATGCCGCTCATTGACGAGCCCTTTTTCCCGCAGCCTCGGGACAGCCACGGATTCGTCCGATTTGGAATTATTCTGAGCCTTAGCGCAGTGCACCAATGGGCGCAAGACACGCTCTTTTCAGGCCCTTTGCCGCTCCCAGAACGGTGGAAATCCCGGAATCACCCCGCGCTGGTATGGAGCAGATCAGCTGACCCAGCAAGGGCGATCCCGATCAGTCCAGGCGCGCTCGGCCGTGACGTCCGCTGTTGGGAAGCCGCACTTTATCTAGGCTGAGGCGCAGCAAAGTCCAGATTACGACCAGGACAGGCGCTCCCACCGTCACCCAGGCGACATATTGGCCGGCCTTGCCCCAGAGCAACGCGGCCAGCAAGCCGGTGATGGTCGCAGCCGAGAGCAGGATAGGTGCGGCAAAGACACGTATCCACAGCCGCGAGCGGTCGGGCGAGCCATGCATCACGACGGGACCGGGGCTCGTCTGGCGAATGCGTCGGCGCGGGCGGAGGTTCGCTTCCGCCACCGCGCCAGCCAAAGATAGAGGCCGCTGCCGATCACGACGATCGTGAGCACGTCGAGCGCGGCCCAGATCACCTTGAGCGGCATGCCGCCGTAGTCGCCGAAATGCAGCGGCTGCGAGATCAACAGGGCCTGGAGATAGAGCGGCAGTGCCCTGCTGTCGGCCACCTCCCCGCTTTCGCCATCCAGGAGGACAGGTTTGAGCAGCCGCGCCGTCAGCGCCGTGTCGCCGCGCATGAAGGCGGCAAAGTGATGCGAGGAGGTGAATGGGGTGCCCGGGAATGCGATGAAGGCGACGTCCATGCCGGGTGCCGCCCTCTTCGCGCGCACGACCACATCGTCGAGCGAGGCCAGGTGAACGGGCGGCGGCTTGCCGGCATAGGGCGCGACCATGCTGGCGAGCTCCGTCGCCTTCCACTGGTTCAGCATCAACTCGGCCCAGGTGTTGACGACGCCGGTCAGTCCGACCACCAGCGCCCAGGCCACCGTCACCACCCCGATCAGATTGTGCCAGTCGAGCCAGCGCACGCGACGGGACGCATGATCGCGGATGGTGGCAAAGCGCAGGCGGCGCGTGAACGGCCAATACAGCACCACGCCCGAGACGATGGCGACGGCAAAGAGCAGCCCCATCGCACCGAGAAACAATTTTCCGGCCTGGCCAGCGAACATGTCGGTGTGCAGCTTGAGCACGATCAGCATCGGCCCGACGCCGACCGCCCCGAGCAGTTTTGCCGAGACCGCGTCGAAGGCCCGCACCGTCGCATTGTCGGGCAGCCCGTCACGCGCGTCGTTGGTGAAGGCCATCACGATCCCGGGCTCGTCCCTGTCCCAGGAGATATATTGCATGACCCGGCCGGGATCGGCGGCGAGCGCGGCGTCGGCGACGGCTTGTGGCGTCGCGCGCGCCGCGCTCGCATGAGCTTCGGGCTGGGGGGCATAGCCCAGGAGCTCATCGATCTCGTGATGGAAGACCAGCGGCAGGCCGGTCAGGCAGAGCAGCAGCAGGAACACGGTCGAGACCAGGCTGGTCCAGGTATGGACCACGGACCAGAGCCTGACCGTGCGCGCCTTCACGACCGCCTCCCCTCGCCTGCGCTTACCATTTGTAGGAGACGCTGGCGGTCACGCGCCGGCGGTCGCCGTAGAAGCAGGACGTGGCCGACGCGCAGCTCGCGACATACATCTTGTCGGTCACGTTGATCACGTTGAGCGCCGTGCGCCAGTTCTGCCATTCGTAATGGACCGCGAGATCGCCGAGCACTACTGCGGGAACTTCGAGGGTGTTGGCCTGGTCGGCCCAGGACGAGCCGATATAGCGCACGCCGCCGCCGAAGCCGAACCCTGCAAGCGGCCCGTCCTTGAAGGTGTAGTCGGCCCAGCCCGAGACCAGGAGTTCAGGCGTGTTGGTCGGCGTCTTGCCGACCAGCGCCGGATCGAGGTCCTTGCTGTTGAAGAGATGATAGGCCGTGAAGGAGCCAATCAGCTTCAGCTCCCTTGTGGCATTGGCCACTGCTTCGAGCTCGATGCCGCGCGAGGTCACCTCGCCGGTCTGGTTCTGCAGCACGGGCACGCTGCCCGGCAATGTCGTCGCGACATTTTGCCGGACCAAATCGAAAGCCGAGACCGTGAAATAGCCGTCGAAGCCTTTTGGCGCGACCTTCACACCGATTTCGGCCTGCTTGCCGGTCTCCGGCAGAAACAGCTGGTTCTGGGCGTTGAGGCCGATGATCGGATTGTAGCTCGTCGAATAGGAGATGTAGGGCGCGATGCCATTGTCGAAATTGTAGATCAGCCCGGCGCGGCCGCTGAACCTGCTGTCGTCGCGGCTGGCGACCAGAGCGCCGGTGTCGCGCGCTTCCTGCGTCGTCTCGACCCAATCATTGCGGCCACTCAGCACCAGCGTGAAGTTGCCGAGCTTCATCTGGTCCTGAAGATACGTGCCCGCCTGCTTCTGCGTGATCAGGAAGTTCCGGAACGGAGCGCTCGGTAATGGAACCTCGGCTGATCCATAGACGGGATTGAAGACGTTGATCGCAGGCACGCCGAACCCGAAGGCCTGATAGTCGTCGATCTGGTAGCCCCTCAGGTCGACCCCGAACAGCATCGTGTGCCTGACCGAGCCGGTGTCGAAGCGGTACTCAAGCTGATTGTCGAGATTGGCCTGATTGGCAGTGTTCTTCGCATACCAATTGTACCGATTGAGAGTGGCCGTGTTGATGTCGGCCCAACCGTTGCCGACATAGCCGCGGTAGGTGATGTCGACATGTGCAAAGCGGGCGTTCTGACGGAACGTCAGGTCGTCGGTGAGATTGCGCTCGAACTGGTAGCCTAGCATTTCCTGCTCGCGCGTGAACTTGTCGACGCTGGGATCGCCGACGAAGAAGCTGGTCGGGATCTTGCCGAACGGCGCGCTGGTCACCGTGCCCTGATAAGGCAGGAAGTTGATGCCGCGAGTGTCCTGCTTCGAGGCCGAGGCCAGCACCGTCAAGGTCGTGTCGGCATCGGGCTTCCAGGTGACCGACGGCGCGATGAAATAGTTGTTGTCCGGCGTGAAGTTGACCTGCGTGGGGCCGTTCTGGACCTGGCCGACCACGCGGGCGAACAGCTTGCCGTTCTCAGGGCTCGTCGCGACCGGTCCGCCGAAATCGAAGCCGACATAGGCATTGCCGAAATTGTTGACCCCGGTCTCGATGTAGCGGATCGGCTCGGCCGGCGGCATCTTGCTGATGACGTTGACGATGCCGCTCGGGCTCGATCCGCCGTAAAGCACGGCCGAGGGACCGCGCAGCACCTCGACGCGCTCCATGTTGAACGGCTGCAGCTTCCAGCTCGCATAGGACGTGTAGAACAGTTGCATGCCGTCGAGGAACAGTCCGATATCCTCGGACTTGAAGCCGCGGATCAGCCACCAGTCGTTGCGGGTATCTGTGCCAAACGTTCCGGCGCGCACGCCGGCGGTGTAGCGCAGCACCTCGTCGAGCTTGTTCGGCTTCTGGTCGCGAATCTGTTCCGCACCGACCACCGAGATCGCCTGCGGCGTCTCCATGATCGGCGTGTTGGTCTTGGTGCCCGTGGAGCTGCGGCCGGCGACGTAGCCGTTCACCGGACCGCGCGGCGTCTCGACGAAGCCGACATTGCGCTGCGGCTGCGGCTTGTTCCTGTTGGCGGTCTGCACCGACGACCGCGGGGCACGGCGCTGAGGGGTCGCTGCGGCGCGGCGGCGCGCTTCCGGCGCCGTGACGGTCACCGACGGAATGTTCTGCGCGCCACCCTGCGCGGACGATTGTGCGAGCGATGCCTGCGGCATCAAGACCCAAGCGGATGCGGTCGCCAACACGGCCGACCGCAGCATTCCAAGACTGTTCAACGCGCCACCCCAAGCTGCATGTTTTGATGCGTCATGCCGCCCGTCCCGGAACGGCATGCGCTTGAAGGTGACGCTTATGTGAGGGCGCGCGATTTCCCTAATTGAAGGCTTCTTAGAAAGACTCTTGGAAGCGTTCCAACGTTTCCGCTGTTGCAGCGCGATCAGCTACTCGCGGCCGTATTCGGATTTACAGATTTTGCATGAGCTTGCGCGACGACCGATCTGCGAACGCGCAGCCGATCTGCTCCCTGTCCGGACCGACGGCCTCGGCGCCGCGCCGCGCTGTTCGTCCGGGCCGTCGCACAATCCGGGTCAACTTCGACAGGGGACCGCCTCAGGCCGGCCGCTTCCGTCCCCGGACGAAATCCGCCGGGCGGGGAGATGAAACCATTTTGCGGAACCCGCGAAACCATCCGGAAACAGATGGTCCTTAAGACAACAGCCCATAGACGGCGGCAAAGCCCGTCGGGAGGCTCAGATGAACCACTCAATCCACTCTGCCGATCGTGCGACCCACCTGAAGATCGTGGTGGTGGCGCTGGTGGCCGGCATCATCGTGGCCGGCTTCGGAATCGCAGCCCGCACCAATGCCGACTACAATCAGACCGCCCAATCGACGCATGTGATCAAGGCCGGCAAGCCGGTGGCGGTGACGAGCGCGGCTGGGTCGGAGATTCGCTGATGGGCCCTCTTCCGGGCTGACCAATGGCCGCCTCCGGCGGCCTTTTTGTTTTCCAAAGCAATGCTTGGCCGGGACAGACGGGCAACGCGCAACGTCCTTGACTTCACCAAGCCCCGCCTTTAAGTCCCCCCTCGTTCCGCGCGCGTCGAGCGAACCACGCGGGAGTAGCTCAGTTGGTTAGAGCGCCGGCCTGTCACGCCGGAGGTCGCGGGTTCGAGCCCCGTCTCTCGCGCCATTTTGGTAATCCCTTCATAGTCTTAGCCCGAATTCCTCGACGCCTGTCGCATCTGCGCCGGTGATTGCCGATGTCCGGCGGGAACTCTCGGCATAGTCAGCCGACGCTCGAATCGTCTACGCCTTCCGGGACTTAGGGTGCCCCCTCGCGTTTCCGGCTTTTCCGGGGCTTCCCTGTCATTGGAATCGAGGAGGCCAGTCATGGCTAAGAAAGATTCGGCGAAAAAGGCAGCCGCCCCCGCCACCATCACGCTCAAGCACCTCGCCGCAGACATCGCGGAGCGCCAGGACCTGTCGAAAAAGCACGCCGAGGCCGTCTTGACCGACATGGTCGACCTGATCGCCAAGCACCTCAAGAAGGGCGACCGCGTCCGCATCGTGGGCCTTGGCATCCTCCAGGTCCGGAAGCGGGCAGCCCGCACTGGCCGCAATCCCGGCACCGGCGAAGCCATCCACATCAAGGCCAGCAGGAAGGTCGCATTCCGCCCGGTGAAGGAACTGAAAGAGGCGATCTAGCTTACGATTCATTAGGCCTGATCGTAGCTCGTTCTGGCCGCATCACGGCCCGCTTTTCTGATATACCGCCTGCTTCCCCAAGACCTGCTCCCAAAGACCCGGCGGTTTGACCAGAAATGTCCTCCCTCACCTTTTCGCATACCGTGACCGAGCGCTTCCTGCGCTATGTCACCATCGACACCCAGTCCGACCCGGACTCTCCCAGCTCGCCCTCGACCGGGAAGCAGAAGGATCTCGGCCGCGTGCTCGCCGCCGAGCTGAAGGCCATGGGCGTCGAGGACGCTCATCTCGACGAGTACGGCTACGTCTACGGAACGATCCCCGCCAACACCGACAAGAAGGTGCCGGTGATCTGCTTCTGCTCGCACATGGACACCTCGCCCGATGTCACCGGCAAGGACGTCAAGCCGCAGGTCGTGAAGAACTATCGCGGCGGCGACATCGTGCTGCCGGGCGACACCAGCCAGGTGATCCGCTTTGCCGAGCATCCCGCGCTGAAGAACCAGATCGGCAACGACATCATCACCACCGACGGCACCACGCTGCTGGGAGCCGACAACAAGGCCGGTGTCGCCGAGATCATGGATGCCGCGCATTTCTTCATCAACAATCCCGATGTGAAGCACGGCACCATCAAGATCCTGTTCACGCCGGACGAGGAGATCGGCCGCGGCGTCGACAACGTCGACCTGAAGAAGCTGGGCGCCGATTTCGGTTACACCATGGACGGCGAGAGCGCCGGTTGCGTCGAGGACGAGACCTTCTCGGCCGACGGCGCCACCATCACCATCAACGGCGTCAGCGCCCATCCCGGCTACGCCAAGGGCAAGATGGAGCACGCGATCAAGATCGCGGCCGCCATCGTCGAGCGGCTGCCCAGGGAAGGCTGCTCGCCGGAGACGACCTCGGGCAAGCAGGGCTTTCTGCATCCGATCGGCATCGAGGGCGCGCTGGAGCAGGCGACGCTCTCCTTCATCGTGCGCGACTTCACCGAGGAAGGCTTGAGGGAGAAGGAAGTCCTGCTCGAGGCCATCGTCAAGGACGTGATGAAGGACTATCCGCGCTCGACTTACAAATTCGAGGTCAAGGAGCAGTACCGCAACATGAAGCAGGTGATCGACCGTCACCCGCACGTCGTCGAATACGCCATCGAGGCCATCCGCCGCGCCGGCCTGCGCCCGATGCGCACCGCCATCCGCGGCGGTACCGACGGCTCCCGCCTGTCCTTCATGGGACTGCCCTGCCCCAACATCTTCGCCGGCGAGCACGCGTTTCATTCGCGGCTCGAATGGGTCAGTCGGCAGGACATGGAAAAGGCGGTGCAGACCATCGTGCATCTGGCGATGATCTGGGAGGAGAAGGCCTGAGGCTTCTTCCTACAGGCGTCCGTTATGGCCGGGCTTGCGCCCGGCCGTCCGTTTTCGAGCTTACGGCACCGGCATTGCGCGCGGGCTGCGATGGAAGCGGTTCGAGCTTGCCATCCAGTTCGGCAACGGTTCGCCATCGCGATGCCGTCCGCCGGCGACGGCTGCAGCCCAGGCCACTGCGGCACCGATCAGGGTCGCGGCGGCGATCGAGAACGCCACGATGATCGAGTTGCGGCGCGCGCGGCTGATGGCCGTCTTCGAGTCTGCGATCAGCGCATCGACCCGCCGTTCGGAGTCGGGAGCCGCCAGTCCCGTAACGGCGGCGACCTGTTGCACGAGATACGTCCGATCGTCGGTGCTGACGCCGCTGTGGCTGGACGACGTCATCAGGATACGCCCCGCTTCGGCGCGCACTTCCCTCAGATCGATATTTGGCGGGCGGCGCGGCGCGCGGAACAGCTTGTCGAGCTCGTAGCTCAACAGGGGCTCCGCCGTGGACGTGTTGCTCGCCGAGCTGCGCATCGGCGAACGGTCGATCGCAGCAGCGCCGAGAAGCGCGAGCAGAGCCGCGCCGGCCAGCACGGCCAGGGCCCAGGAGGTCAGCCCGTGCAGGCCGTCCCGGCGCTCGCCATCGTCTTCGATCGTCGCCAGCGCGGGCGCCCGACGCGCCGTCCGGCCGGCGATGTAGCCGCCGAAGCCGAAGCTGATCACCGCCTGGATGATCAGGTACAAGCCGGAGAGCAAAGCCAGCGCCGCTGATGCATCGCGCCATGTCGGCGAGGCCGAACTGACACCGAGGCCGACGGCTACGCCAAAGCCGATCAGGATGAAAGACATCGCGCCCGCGGCGAGCGCGCCGGCGAATACCGAGCTCCACTGGATGTTTCGGGGCGCTTCCCCTTCAAGGCCGCCCTCCGTGATTTCGTCCCGCACGAGCGTTTCGACCGTCATTGCGGCTCTCTCAGCGCAGGCCGAAGAACGACAGGATCGCCATGATGACGACGATCAAGCCGATCAAATAAATCAGTCCGTCCATTGTCCGTCCTCCTTCATTTCTTCTGCTCGCTAATCGCGACGTATCAGGAACGTTCCAAATTCGACGGAGCGGCGGGAACGAACGGGCGAGATGCGAATTGTTTGTGGGAGTCCCAAGGATGAAGATTGTGAGCACAAGGCCTCAACCGGCCAGCGCCGGGTGGGGCCATTCCGTGTGCAATCACCGCGGCAGTTCCTCCGCTGTGGTGACGACGCCGTCGCGCCGCCATCACCGCACAAGGCGGACAATGGCGGTGGCGTTCCGGAGCCGACCCGCACATCATCAAAACCTTCGTCCCGCATCGGCGTCGCCGCCCAGCCGTGAGGAGCGGTCACGCCGCTGCGGCAATTGTTCCAGGGACGTAACAATGTTGCGGGTCGACACTGTTCCCGCCGCCATGCTAGGCCGGGCATCTACCGCAACAGAGTGACGTCGTGCCCGCGAACCGCCAGCCCTCAGCAACTTGCCGTCCGCGCAGCTGCCGCGGGCTGCTGTCCGTGCTGATCGCGATCGTCTATCTGCTCGCGGGTGCGCTGCACGGCTCGCACGACATCGACGTCACCACACCCGGGGGTGGCTCGGAGATCGCCGCGGTCCTCGACGGCGCCTCCGGTCACGGCGAACACAAGGCCATCGGCGGACATCATTGCCACGGCTGCTTCTCGCTGACGCTGACACAGCCGGCGCCGTCGATCATCACTGTCGCGCCTGTGTCGGCAACGAGCCCGCGGCCGGCCCCCCGGCTCGCCGGAATTGTCCCTGATACCGACTCTCCCCCTCCCAAGCCTATTGCCTGAGCGGATTGGTCGGGCGTGCCGCGCCCATAGGTTCATCCTTCACAGGTCGGTTTCATGTTTTGCAGGGGAATGGCCGCGCGCCTGGCGTGCGCGGCGGCGTGTCTGATTGCCGGACTCGCGATTGCGCCGTCTCACGCCCAGACCTTGACGATGCGGAGCGCGTTGTTGCGCGCGCTGGCCGCAAGCCCGCGGCTGACCGCGGCGGAGCGCGACGTCGGCATCGCCACGGGCCAGCGCATCCAGGCGGGCGCCCTCCTCAATCCGGAACTGTCCTACGAACAGGACGATTCATTCGGCTCGGGCAAATATCGCGGGACGCGATCGGCCGAGACCACGCTCCAGATCAGCCAGGCCTTCGAGCTGTTCGGCAAGCGCGACGCGCGGATTGCCGCAGGCGTCGCCGGAGTCGAAGTGGCCGCGATCCAGCGCAAGGCCGTCCGGCTTGAGGTGCTGTCGGAGACCGCGATCGCCTTCCTCAGCGTGCTCGGCGCGCAGCGGCGCATTCATATCCTCGACGAGCAGATTGCCGCCATCGACCGCCTGACGCCGCTGCTGCGCCGCCGCGTCGAGGCCGGCGCCTCCTCACCTGCCGAGACCGGCCGCGCCGAGGTCGCCTCCGCCCTGGTGAAAGCCGATCGCGAGCGCTTCAAGGCGACGCTGGCCAGCGCCCGGCGCGAGCTTGCGGTGCTGATGGGCGATCCCGCCGCAAAATTCGGCGAGGTCTCCGGACGGCTCGACACCACAGGACGCCCGCCTTCGTTCCAGGCGGTGATCGCCGCCATCGACGCCAATCCGCAACTGGTGCGCTGGACCGCCGTTTACGCCCAGCGCAATGCCGAGCTGCTGCTGGCGCGGCTCAAGCCCTATCCCGACGTGCGGATCGCTGCCGGCTGGCGTCATTTCAGCGAGACCAATGACGACGCGGTTCGTCTCACCTTCTCCGTGCCGATTCCCATGTTCGACCAGAACCAGGGCAACATCCTCTCGGCGCAGGAAAGCCTCGCCAGGACCCGCGCCGAGCGCGAGGCCAACCGCAACACGCTGATCGTGATCGCCGGCCGCGCCTACGACTCGCTCCGGGGCTCGCTGCGCGAGCTCGCGGTGCTGCGTGAGACCGCGATCCCCAAGGCCGTTGAAGCGTCGGAAGCGATCTCGCAGGGCTACGGCCAGGGCCGCTTCACCCTGCTCGAGGTGCTCGACGCGCAGGCGAGCGTCACCCAGGCGCGGCTGCGCGAGCAGGAGGCGCTGCAGAACTTCCACGCCGGCGTTGCGACCATCGAGGGCCTCGTCGGCAATCCCTTCACGCTGGCGCGGGAGAGCGCACGATGAGGACGGCCTACACCATCCTGATCGCCATCATTGCCGCCGCCCTCGGCGCCTATGGCTATTCCCGGCTCGCGCCGGCAAAGCTCGCCCCCGCGGAGCATGCCGAGCATTCTGAACAGAAGAAGCCGAACGACCATGTCGAGCAGGACGAGCACGGCGCCGACCGCATCCGGATCTCCGACGTCAAGCTCGCGGCCGCGGGCGTCACGCTGGCGGAAGCCGCGAGCGCAACGCTGACCGACACCCTCGCCTTCAACGGCATCCTGCGCGCCAACCAGGAGGCCGTGGTGCAGGTGACGCCGCGCTTTCCGGGCCTCGCCAAATCCATCCAGAAGCGCATCGGCGACAAGGTCGCCAAGGACGATCTGCTCGCCGCGATCGAAAGCAACCAGAGCCTCACCGTCTACGAGCTCAAGGCGCCGATCGCCGGCACCATCATCGAGCGTCAGATCTCGCTCGGCGAGTACGCCTCCGAGCAGAAGCCGGCTTTCGTGGTCGCCGACCTTTCCACGATCTGGGTCGATCTCTCGATCTACCGGCAGGACCTCCGCCGCGTACGCCTCAACGACGAGGTGCTGATCGATCCCGACGACGGCCGCGGCGAGATCAAGGGCACGATCTCCTACATGGCACCGATCGGCAGTAGCGAAACCCAGACCGCGCTGGCGCGCGTGGTGCTGCCGAATCCGGACGGGCGCTTGCGTCCCGGCCTGTTCGTCACGGCGCGGCTGATCCTCGCGGCGCGCAACGTTGCCGTCGCCGTGCGACGCAGCGCGATCCAGACGCTGGAGAACCGGACCATCGTGTTCGTGCGCGAGGACGGCGACAAGATCGAGGCGCGCCCGGTCGAGCTTGGCGATTCCGATCCGAAGTTCGTCGAGATCAAGGCCGGTCTTGCGGCCGGCGAGCACTACGTCGCGGAGAACAGCTTCGTCGTGAAGGCGGAGATGGGCAAGGGCGAGGCCGAGCATGATTGAGCGCATCCTCGCCTTCTCGCTGCATCAGCGCTGGCTGGTCCTTCTGCTCGCGCTCGGCGCCCTCGCCTTCGGCGGCTGGAATTTCCAGCGCCTGCCGATCGATGCCGTCCCCGATATCACCAACGTCCAGGTCCAGATCAACACCCGCGCGCCCGGCTATTCGCCGCTCGAGACCGAGCAGCGCATCACCTTTCCCGTCGAGACCGCGATGGGCGGCCTGCCCAGGCTCGACTACACCCGCTCGCTGTCGCGCTACGGCCTCAGCCAGGTGACGGTCGTCTTCAAGGACGGCACGGACATCTATTTCGCCCGCCAGCTGGTCGGCGAACGCATCCAGCAGGTGAAGGACCAGCTCCCGGCGGGCGTCGAGGTCGCGATGGGTCCGGTCTCGACCGGGCTCGGCGAAATCTTCATGTACACCGTCGAGGCCAAGGCGGGCGCCAAGACTGACGTCAAGACGCAAGGCGGTCACGACTATTCGCTGACCGATTTGCGCACCGTGCAGGACTGGATCATCCGGCCGCAGCTTCGCAACGTGCCGGGTGTGATCGAGGTCAACACCATCGGCGGCTTCGAGCGGCAGTTCCACGTGCTGCCGGACCCCGGCAAGCTGATGGCCTACCGGCTCGGCTTTCGCGACGTCATGACGGCGCTCGCCGCCAACAACGCCAATGTCGGCGCCGGCTATATCGAGCGCAACGGCGAGCAATACCTGGTTCGCTCACCGGGCCAGGTCGGCAATATCGGTGAAATCCGGGATATCGTGATCGGCTCGCGCGGCGGCAATCCCGTCAGGATCAGGGACGTCGCGACCGTCACCGAGGGGCGCGATCTGCGCACGGGCGCGGCGACGCGAGACGGCGAGGAGACCGTGCTCGGCACCGCCATGCTGCTGATCGGCGAGAACAGCCGCAGCGTCGCCCGCCGCGTCGCAGCCCGGCTCGAGGAGATCGCCAAATCTCTGCCCGAGGGCGTCGTGACGCGGACCGTCTACGACCGCACCGATCTGGTCGAAGCCACCATCCGCACCGTCCGGAACAACCTGATGGAAGGCGCCGCGCTGGTCGTGGCCGTCTTGTTCCTGATTCTCGGAAACATCCGCGCCGCACTGGTCACGGCCTGCGTCATTCCTCTGTCCATGGCCATGACGATATCAGGCATGGTCGAGACCAAGGTCAGCGCCAACCTGATGAGCCTCGGCGCGATCGACTTCGGCATCATCGTCGACGGCGCCGTGATCATCGTCGAGAATTGCCTGCGCATGCTGGCCGCGGCCCAGCGCGAAAAAGGCCGGCTGCTGACGACCTCCGAACGGCTGGGCGCGATCCTCCGCGGGTCGAGCGACGTCATCAAGCCGAGCCTGTTCGGAACGCTGATCATAGCCGTGGTCTACCTGCCCGTGCTGACGCTGACGGGGGTCGAGGGCAAGATGTTCACGCCGATGGCGCTGACCGTGCTGATGGCTCTGGGCGCGGCCGTGCTGTTCTCCATCACCTTCGTGCCGGCGGCCGTTGCCATCGTCGTCACCGGCAAGGTGTCCGAGCATGAGAACCTGTTCATGCGGACGGCGAAGCGCGGCTATCTCCCCCTGCTCCGCTTTGCCATCGACAATCGGGCCGCGGTCGCCATCATGGCCGTCGTCATCGTGGTTGCGAGCGGCATCGCCGCCGCGCGCATGGGCGGCGAGTTCATTCCGAGCCTCGACGAGGGCGACATCGCGCTGGCGTCGATCCGGATTCCCGGCACCAGCCTCACCCAGTCGCTGGACCTTCAGAAGGCGCTGGAGAAGCGCATCAAGCAGATCCCTGAAGTGAAGGAGTTCTTCACCCGCATCGGCACCGCCGAGATCGCGACCGACCCGATGTCGCCGGCACAGACCGACGGCTACATCATGCTGAAGCCGCGCGCCGAATGGCCCGACCCGGACAAGCCGAAATCGGAGGTGATCGAGGCGATCGACCTTGCCGCGGACGAAATTCCCGGCAGTGCCTATGAGATCTCCCAGCCGATCCAGTTCCGTGTCAACGAGCTGATCTCCGGCGTGCGCAGCGACGTCGGCGTCAAGATCTTCGGCGATGACCTCGACATCCTGCAAAGCGCCGCCAGGCAGGTGGAGGCCGCGATCCGCGGCATCCGCGGCGCCAGCGACGTCAAGATCGAGCAGGTCGCGGGCCTGCCGATCCTCACCGTCCGCCTCGACCGCCAGGCGCTCGCCCGCTACGGCCTCAGCATCGGCGAGGTGCAGGGCATCGTCGAGATCGCAGTCGGCGGCAAGTCGGCCGGCAAGCTGTTCGAGGGCGACCGCCGCTTCGACATCGTGGTCCGCCTGCCGGAGCATCTGCGCGGCAATCTCGAGGCGATCCGGGCCATCCCGATCCCGCTGCCGCCCGGTGAGGAGGCCGGCTCCGGCACGGCGATTCGAACGGCGCTGTCCGCCTCCCCCCTCGCCCAGATGCGCTATGTGCCGCTGTCGTCGGTCGCCACCGTCGATGCGACGCCCGGACCGAACCAGATCAGCCGCGAGAACGGCAAGCGGCGGATCGTCGTCACCGCCAATGTCCGCGCCCGCGACCTCGGCTCCTTCGTGGCCGAGGCAGAGAGCGCCGTGGCCGAAAAGGTCAAGCTGCCGCCCGGCTACTGGATCGGCTGGGGCGGACAGTTCGAGCAGTTGGTCTCAGCCACCAAGCGGCTGACCATCGTGGTGCCGGTGGCGCTGCTTCTGGTGTTCCTGCTGCTGTTCATGGGGATGGGATCGGCGGCGGATGCGGCGCTGGTGTTCTCCGGCGTGCCGCTGGCGCTGACCGGCGGCGTCGCGGCGCTGCTGCTGCGCGACATTCCCTTGTCCATCAGCGCCGGCGTCGGCTTCATCGCGCTGTCGGGCGTCGCCGTGCTCAACGGCCTCGTCATCATCGCCTTCATCGAGCGGCTGCGCAGCGAGGGCCGATCCGTCGTGGAGGCCGTCCGCGAGGGCGCGCTGACGCGGCTGCGCCCGGTGCTGATGACGGCCCTGGTCGCCTCGCTCGGCTTCGTGCCGATGGCGCTGGCCACCGGCGCCGGCGCCGAGGTGCAGCGGCCGCTCGCGACCGTGGTGATCGGCGGCATCATCTCCTCCACGGTGCTGACGCTCTTGGTGCTGCCGGCGCTCTACGTGCTGTTCCGCCGTGACGTCGCTGGCGAAACGCCTACAATGGCGCCTGATTTGGCGGCTTCCGGGGAGCGCTAGAGGTGGGCAATCGCAACCATCATGGTCATCACCATCATGATCATGACGGCCATTCGCATGATCACAGTCATGGTCATGGTCATGCTCATGACCACGCGCATGTCCATGCGCCCGCCAATTTCGGCAAGGCGTTCGCGATCGGCATCACTCTCAACACCGCGCTGGTCGTCGCCGAGGCGATCTATGGCTATATCGGCAACTCCACCGCGCTGCTCGCGGACGCCGGTCATAACCTGTCCGACGTGCTCGGCCTCGTCATTGCCTGGGGCGCCTCGATCGCGGCAAAGCGCGCGCCGAGCGGCCGCTTCACCTACGGCCTGCGCGCCTCCACCATCCTTGCGGCACTTGCGAATGCGGTGTTCCTGCTGGTCGCGACCGGCGCCATCGGCTGGGAGGCGATCCTGCGCCTGCAACAGCCCGAGCCGGTCGCAGGCATCACGGTGATGGTGGTCGCGGGTATCGGCATCCTCATCAACGGCTTCACGGCGCTGCTGTTCGCGAGCGGACGCAAGGACGACATCAATATCGAGGGCGCGTATCTGCACATGGCGGCCGACGCTGCGGTCTCGCTCGGCGTCGTGGTCTCGGCGGCGCTGATCATCTGGACCGGCTGGCTCTGGCTCGATCCAGTCACCAGCCTCGTCATCTGCGCCACCATCCTCTGGAGCACGACGAGCCTCTTGCGCGGCTCGATCGACATGTCGATGGCGGCGGCACCCAAGGGCACCGACATCGCCGCGATCAAGGTGTTTCTGCTGGAGCGGCCTGGCGTGTCAGGGATTCACGACCTCCACGTCTGGCCGATCTCGACCACCGAGACGGCGCTGACCTGCCACCTCGTGATGCCCGCCGGTACAGGCGACGCCTTCCTGATGGAGACCGCGCAGTTGCTGAAGACCTCGTTCCGCATCGGCCACACCACGCTTCAGATCGAGACCCATCCGGACAACGGCTGCGCGCTGGCGCCGGATGATGTGGTGTAGAATTCTCCGGCCTATCCACGTCGTCATTGCGAGCGTAGCGAAGCAATCCAGACTGTCTCCGAGGAGGCAGTCTGGATTGCTTCGTCGCAAGTGCTCCTCGCAATGACGCGGAGAGAGTGCGGGGCCTCACCCCGCCTTCGCCGTCACGATCCAGATCGCGCCCTGGAGTGTCACGCTCTGGTCCTTCAGGAACGGCGCGAGCATCTCGCGGATCGAAGCCTTGGCGGCCTCATAGGTCTCCGGCGGATGGCCTTGCAGCGCGCGGCTGGCCGGGCCGATCTGGAGCGCGCCGTCGACGGCGGCATCGAGCCCGCCGCCGATGGCGACGTCCATCGGCAGATTGTGCGGCTCCATCGCCACGTCGACGAAGCCCGCGCCTTTCAGGATGCGCGTCACGCGCTCCTCCGAGGCGAAGGCGAACGGGCCCGGTTCCTCCGGCCCGACCGGCGGCATCTTTGGCACGTGCTTGTAGACCGCCATCAGCGGCGCCATCATCCAGGGGTTTTCCTTCGGCTCGCGCCAGCAGACGAAGGCGAGCCGCCCGGTCGGCTTCAGCGCGCGGCGGAGATTGGTGAAGGATGCGACGGGATCGGCGAAGAACATCACGCCGAACCGCGAAGCGAGCAGATCGAAGCTCGCCGGTTCGAACGGATGCACCGTCGCATCCGCCAGCACGAAATCGAGCGGCAGGCCCTTCGGCGCAAACGCGCGCGCCTGCGACAGCATCGGCTCGGACACGTCGAGGCCGAGCGCGAACCCGTTCGGCGCCACAGCCTTTGCGAACGCCATTGTGGTGGCGCCGGAGCCGCAGCCGACGTCGATGACGCGCTCGCCCGCCTTCGGCTTGGCGCGGTCGATCAGCACGTCGGCAATAGGGCCGAGCAGCCTCTCCTGCACCGCATGGCGATCGGCCCAGCGCTGCCCGCTGGGGCCGTTCCAATAGGCGATCTGGTCGGCGTTTTGCTCGTGTCCGCTCGGCTGTTCCATCAGGTCTTTGATCCCTAGCATTTGTCGATCCGCCGCTCCCGCAATTGCGGGCGCGCCTGCGTCGGATCCCTGCCCTGATCGTAGCGCAATTTTCTGCAAAGATCACAGCCGCTGCTGCCGAGAATTGGCTACGCTTCCGGCAGGAAGTGCTCGCATTGTGGCCGCATAGCTTTCACCGAATGGCCCCAACGGAAGCAGACGACAACCAGATTTCGAGGATAGCGTTTTCAGGTTGTTCACCTTGGAAAGGCATGACCATGCGCAGCTTCATGGCACCCCTCGTTATCGCAACCCTCTCCTTCGGGACGCCGACTTTCGTGCAGGCGCAAGGAACATCGTCGCAATCGGGAGCAGAATCGCCGACCGCTCAGAGCACCGTCATCCGCCAGATCCAGGTTGTCGACATTAAGGACCTGCAACCAGCCGTGCGCTCGAAGGTCGATGAAATCGTCGCACAGACAAGCGATGACGATATTCAATCGCTCCGGAAGACGATTGACGCGACTCCCCAGGCGGCATCCGCGCTCAAGGCGAAGGGTCTGACCTCGTCGCAGGTCGTTGCGATCAACATTGCCGAAGGCGTCCTGACACTATTCACCAAGACGGCCTGATATTTCCATCAGGAATGACCACGCGCCACTGTGGGGCACGTGACCGCTCCACGGCGGCTGTCGGCATGCCCGGTCGAGGTTTACAGGGTGATATGCCCTACGAACGAACCAGCCAGCCGCGACCGAATAGAGGTTTTGCGCTGATGCCATGCTCCAATTGGTTTCCCGGCATGGCAGCCTACTTGGCTCCGCAAAGCGAAGACTGGTGGGCGGTCACGGATTCGAACCGCGGACCCTCTCGGTGTAAACGAGATGCTCTAACCAGCTGAGCTAACCGCCCTCGCCGGCCTCTTTAGCCTCTCGCGCCCCGGGCGGGCAAGCGCGGATCGTCATTCCCGTCTCAATCCTGTGGCCGCCCCGGCAGCAGCGGCACCGCGTCGATCCAGACTGCCGCGGACTGGCACCAGATCTGCCGGGCGGGGCGCAATTTGTCGCGCTGGCGGATCGAGCCCCAGCGGATACCCCAATCGTCGGCCTGGTCGCCCTCGCCGCTGGTGAACAGCGGGGAACCGCAATCGGCGCAAAAATGCTGGAAGCGCATCCGGCCGTTGTCGCCGCGCTTGCCATAAATCTTGGGCGTGCCGGCGGTCACGCGGACATCGGCCTTGGTGCAGATGGCCGTCACGCGGAACGGCGAGCCGGTCAGCGTCTGGCAATCGGTGCAATGGCACACCGAGACCTCCTCCGGATTGACCTCGGCCTCGAAGGTGATCCGCCCGCAATGGCATTTTCCGTCGATCAGCATCGCCCTGATCCCTCGGGCCCTGCTAGCCCCCGCCGACTTGCGAGTGTCCGACCTCAACGATCGGACTGCGCGCCGTAATCCTATGACGTTCTCGACACGGTGCTCGTCACTTGCCGTGAAAGATCACAGTACACCCAAAACAAAAACAAGCCCGAAGGCCCCATTTTAACATCTTTCGCTGGAACTTAGTGAGCGGTCGGAGACTTCGCCACCTCAACTCGAAGGCCCAATGATACCCTTCTGCTGCAAGTCCTCGAAAATGGCCGCGACTGAGGTTGAAGCACTAGAGCCATCGCCCACGAAAAGAAGTCCTCCCGCATTCACTTGGCCGTTGCCTACCCAGAGATTTCGTCCGCTCGATGCCTCAAGCAGCCGGGCTGTAAACATGGTTTGACGACGATAGCGATACACAGGGGTCGCGGTAGCAGTCATCGTCCCAGACGACACACCATCGAGTGAAACCGCAGAGACATTGCCTGCTGTACTAACAGTTCCGCTAGCGCTCGAAGAACCAGAGTATTGGCCCGAAAAGATCGTCCCAGCGTATTGCTGTTGGACGCCGGTATCTCCCACATTGATAATAAGCACACCGTCTACGCCGTCACCGGCAAGTCCTCGTTGGATTTCAGCGCTCGTATAGGTTCGCGTCGGCGGAAACAATTGAAGCGCATCGCCTGCAACGACACCACGCTTCTTGGCCTCCTCAGCAATGCTGAGTTGAATTTTAGAGACGAGTGGGTTTGGCCCAGCCACATATGCGATGACGTGATTGATCGGCTTCGCTGGCAGCTGTTTATCAGCATAGCCCTGCATCGACGTGGTGATGCAGCCCGACAGTCCAATTGCCGCCGCCGCCAAACTAACAAATTGCTTTGCCGAAACCATGCATCCCCCGAGGAATGGTTTTGGTATTGAGCCGGCAACTTAACCGGGAAGCGGCTCGTAATGCTAGTGTCGGCAAGTAGGGCAAAAGTAGACCCCCGACGACAGGAAGCTCTCCCCCAAAACAAAAACGGCGCCCGAAGGCGCCGTTTTATCATCTTTCGCGATGGCTCAGTGAGCGGTCAGGCCGCCGGCGGCCTCATCTCCGTCCGGCTTCACCGTCACCTTGGTGTCTTCTTCCCACACGATCGGCACGGGCTTCCTCACCAGCGCCTTGGCGATGACGTCGTCGAGGCGCGAGACCGGGATGATCTCCATGCCGCCCTTGATCGCATCGGAAATCTCCGTGAGATCCTTGGCGTTGTCCTCGGGAATCAGCACCGTCTTGATGCCGCCGCGGGCCGCAGCCAGCAGCTTCTCCTTGAGGCCGCCGATCGGCAGCACGCGGCCGCGCAGCGTGATCTCGCCGGTCATCGCGACATCATGGCGGACCGGAATGCCGGTCATGACCGAGATGATCGCGGTGGCCATGGCGACGCCTGCGGACGGACCATCCTTCGGCGTCGCGCCCTCAGGCACGTGCACGTGGATGTCGCGCCGGTCGAACAGCGGCGGCTCGATGCCGTAGGTGATCGCGCGCGAGCGGACGTAGGACGCCGCCGCCGAGATCGATTCCTTCATCACGTCGCGCAGATTGCCCGTGACCGTCATCTTGCCCTTGCCGGGCATCATGACGCCTTCGATCGTCAAGAGCTCGCCGCCGACATCGGTCCAGGCGAGGCCCGTGACGATGCCGACCTGCGGCTCGCTCTCGATCTCGCCGAAGCGGTACTTCGGCACGCCGAGCAGCTCTTCCAGAGTCTTCTCGGTGACCTTGACCGACTTCTTCTTGGAGATCATCAGCTCCTTCACCGCCTTGCGGGCGAGTGTGGAGAGCTCACGCTCCAGGTTGCGCACGCCCGCTTCGCGGGTGTAGCGGCGGATCAAAAGCAGCAGCGCGTCGTCGTCGATCGAGAACTCCTTGGAGTCCAGGCCGTGCTTGGACACCGCGTTCGGGATCAGGTGCTTGCGCGCGATCTCGACCTTCTCGTTCTCGGTGTAGCCCGCGATCCGGATGATCTCCATGCGATCCATCAGCGGCCCGGGAATATTGAGCGTATTCGCGGTCGTGATGAACATCACGTTGGACAGATCGTAGTCGACCTCGAGATAGTGGTCGTTGAAGGTCGCGTTCTGCTCGGGATCGAGGACCTCGAGCAGCGCCGAGGACGGATCGCCGCGGAAATCGGCGCCCATCTTGTCGATCTCGTCCAGCAGGAACAGCGGATTGGACGACTTCGCCTTGCGCATCGACTGGATGATCTTGCCGGGCATCGAGCCGATATAGGTGCGGCGGTGACCGCGGATCTCGGCCTCGTCGCGCACACCACCGAGCGAGACGCGAACGAATTCGCGCCCCGTCGCCTTCGCGATCGACTTGCCGAGCGAGGTCTTGCCGACGCCGGGAGGCCCGACGAGGCACAGGATCGGCCCGGTCAGCTTGTTGGCGCGCGACTGCACGGCGAGATACTCGACGATGCGTTCCTTGACCTTCTCCAGCCCATAGTGATCGGAGTCCAGGATGGCCTGCGCGGCCTCCAGATCCTTCTTCACCTTGGACTTCTTGTTCCACGGAATCGACAGCAGCCAGTCCAGATAGTTGCGCACGACGGTCGCTTCCGCGGACATCGGCGACATCTGCCGCAGCTTCTTCAATTCGTGCTGCGCCTTCTCGCGCGCTTCCTTGGAAAGCTTGGTCTTGGAGATCTTCTCTTCGAGATCGGCGAGCTCGTCGCGACCGTCGTCATCGCCGAGTTCCTTCTGGATCGCCTTCATCTGCTCGTTGAGATAGTACTCGCGCTGGGTCTTCTCCATTTGTCGTTTGACACGAGAACGAATCCGCTTCTCGACCTGCAGCACCGAGATCTCGCTCTCCATCAGGCCCAGCACCTTCTCCAGGCGCGTGGTCACCGAAAGCGTCTCCAGGATGCCCTGGCGATCGGCGATCTTGACCGCGAGATGCGACGCGACGGTGTCGGCGAGCTTGGCGAAATCGGTGATCGCCTGCACGACACCGACGACCTCGGCCGAGATCTTCTTGTTGAGCTTCACATAGCTCTCGAAGTCCGACACGACCGAGCGCGCCAGCGCTTCCGCCTCGACCGACTTCGCATCGGTATCGGCGAGCGCAACCGCAGTCGCCTCGTAATAGTCGGCGCGGTCGGTGTATTTCGACACGCGGGCACGCTCGAGCCCTTCGACCAGCACCTTCACGGTGCCGTCCGGAAGCTTCAAGAGCTGCAGCACGCTGGCGAGCGTCCCGGTCTCGTAAATGGCATCGGGCGCCGGATCATCGTCGGACGCGTTCTTCTGCGTCGCGAGCATGATCAGCGCGTCGTTCTTCATCACCTCTTCGAGCGCGCGGATCGACTTCTCGCGGCCGACGAAGAGCGGAACGATCATGTGCGGGAAGACGACGATGTCGCGCAACGGCAGCACGGGATAAGCGTGCGTTTCGCCATGGACGATGGTTGGCCGGGGTTTGGGATTGGTCATGGCCTTTTCCTTTTGCTTTGCCCCCTTGCACGCAGCCCGCTGATCATGCGCAACCGCCACAAGGTGCTGAGGTGATCCGCAGAACCGGTCGGTCCTCTACCAGTCGGACCGGCTCGCCGGATAGAACTGAGGCGAATCTTGAAGAGAATTTCCGCTCGCCGCCGACATTAGGTGGCTATCGACCCGGGGGGTGTCAAGTCATTGAAAAACGCGCGCCATCAGGCGCTTACGCAACGCGATAAGCGACGCAACATCGGCTGCGGAGATACAGTTCCGCAGCCCGACTTGAGGCGACAATTGAAGCGTTCCGGCGCCGCCGGATCAGGCGCTGGCGTTCTCGACGGCGCGATCGGATCGATCGGCGTAGATGTAGAGCGGACGCGCCGTACCTTCCACCACTTCGCGGGAAATCACGACTTCTTCCACACCTTCCAGGCCCGGCAGGTCGAACATGGTCTCGAGCAGGATCGCCTCGAGGATCGAACGCAGGCCCCGCGCGCCGGTCTTGCGCTCGATCGCCTTGCGGGCGACCGCGCCAAGCGCCTCGTCGGCGAAGGTCAGCTCGATGTTCTCCATCTCGAACAGCCGCTGGTACTGTTTCACCAGCGCGTTCTTCGGCTCCGTGAGGATCTTCTTCAGCGAGGTCTCATCGAGATCCTCGAGCGTCGCCACGACGGGCAGACGGCCGACGAACTCGGGGATGAGGCCGTACTTCAGGAGGTCCTCAGGCTCGACGTGACGGAAGATCTCGCCGGTACGGCGGTCCTCCGGCGCCAGCACCTGGGCGCCGAAGCCGATCGAGGTCGACCGTCCGCGCGCCGAGATGATCTTCTCAAGGCCGGCGAAAGCGCCGCCGCAGATGAAGAGGATGTTGGTGGTATCCACCTGCAGGAATTCCTGCTGCGGATGCTTGCGGCCGCCCTGCGGCGGGACCGAAGCCACCGTGCCTTCCATGATCTTGAGCAGCGCCTGCTGCACGCCCTCACCCGACACGTCGCGCGTGATCGAGGGGTTGTCGGACTTGCGGCTGATCTTGTCGATTTCGTCGATGTAGACGATGCCGCGCTGGGCGCGCTCGACATTGTAGTCGGCGGCCTGGAGCAGCTTCAGGATGATGTTCTCGACGTCCTCACCGACATAGCCGGCTTCGGTCAGCGTCGTCGCGTCCGCCATCGTGAACGGGACGTCCAGGATGCGGGCGAGCGTCTGCGCGAGCAGCGTCTTGCCCGAGCCGGTCGGACCGATCAGCAGGATGTTCGACTTCGCGAGCTCGACGTCGTTGTGCTTGGTCTGGTGGTTGAGGCGCTTGTAGTGGTTGTGCACCGCGACCGACAGGACCTTCTTCGCATGGCTCTGGCCGATCACGTAATCGTCCAGCACCTTGCAGATTTCCTTCGGCGTCGGAATGCCGTCGCGCGACTTGACCAGCGAGGACTTGTTCTCCTCGCGGATGATGTCCATGCAGAGCTCGACGCACTCGTCGCAAATGAAGACCGTGGGACCCGCGATCAGTTTGCGGACTTCGTGCTGGCTCTTGCCGCAGAACGAGCAATATAGCGTGTTCTTGGAGTCGCTCGTGCCGACCTTACTCATTCCTGTCTCCGTCCGCGGTTCGATCCCGTTCCGCTCGATCGCTCCATTCCGACACGATGGCCGGTATGAAGCTTAAGTAGAGCAAATTCCGTACCAAAAAAGACCCTACGCGTTATATCCCGTGCGAATCACGGTCACTCGATTCTCCCGCGATCATAGCCGATCAATCGTAGCCAACCATGCTGTCACCCGACTATCAAGAATTCGCTAATCGGGGCTCGCCGGCTACCCGTGACAATACCGTGATTTCCGGTCTTGGCACGGACGAAGTGATGGAAATGACCCCGGCGTTGCTGGATTGCCACGAAAAACAAGCACGAAAGCGGAACTTTCTGCTTGTCGCAGCGCGCAAAACGCGTTTTGCGACGCGCGCACGCGCGCCTGGCGTGAACGCCGCCCCGACGGGACCGCGGCGATCCGAGGATCGCCGCGAACCCCGTAGTGCTACGGAGCCTTCGCCGGCGCCGGCTCCTCGGCGCGCTTGTCGATGACCTTGTCGACCAGGCCGAACTCCTTGGCGTCGTTCGCCGTCAGGAACTTGTCGCGTTCCAGCGCATCCTCGATCGACTTGTAGGTCTGGCCGGTGTGCTTCACGTAGATCTCGTTGAGCCGCTTCTTCAGGTTCAGGATTTCCTGGGCGTGCAGCATGATGTCGGTGGCCTGGCCCTGGAAGCCGCCGGACGGCTGGTGCACCATGATGCGCGCGTTCGGCAGCGAGAAGCGCATGTCCTTCTCGCCGGCCGCGAGCAGCAGCGAGCCCATCGAGGCCGCCTGCCCCGTGCAGAGCGTCGAGACCGGCGGGCGGATGAACTGCATGGTGTCGTAGATCGCAAGGCCCGACGTCACCACGCCGCCCGGCGAGTTGATGTACATCGAGATTTCCTTCTTCGGATTTTCCGCCTCGAGGAACAGGAGCTGCGCGACGATGAGCGTCGACATGCCGTCCTCGACCGGGCCGGTCACGAAGATGATGCGCTCCTTCAGGAGGCGCGAGAAAATGTCGTAGGCGCGCTCGCCACGGTTGGTCTGCTCGACCACCATGGGCACGAGGTTCATGTAGGTTTCAACCGGATCGCGCATGAGTCACCTAGGGTTTTTGAGAGGCGGACATCGCCAGTCTTGGCTGCCAGTCGGGCTGGATCTGCCGGAAGGCGGATGGACGTCCCGTGATGCAGGAACTTGGTAGAGGTAGAAGGCGTAGCGACAGATATAGCCCAATTCGCGCCTGACAAGTGCGGAGCGCATTAAGGCTTAATCCGTCAGGGAGTTGAAGCTGATTCGTACAATGAGGCCCAGCCGGCCATCTGGCTAGCTGGGCCTCTTCGCCGATCATCCTTAATGGAAGACTGTCTCGGAGTCCCATTCCGATGGTATCGGAACGGGCCCCTGGATTCTGGTCTTGACGCGCTTTCTTTGCGCGAACCGGTATCCGCTTCGCTCGAAACGCTACAGACCCATCAGGCCGCGGTCTTTTCCGCCTCGTCGTCCTTGTAGAGGTCCTCGCGCGAGACCTTCTTTTCGGTCACGTTGGCGAGTTCGAGGATGAAGTCGACCACCTTGTCCTCGTAGATCGGTGCGCGGAGCTGGGCCAACGCCTGGGCGTTGTTGCGATAGAAATCCCAGACTTCCTTCTCGCGGCCGGGCATCGAGCGCGCGCGCTCGATCACGGCACGGCCGACCTCGTCGTCGGTCACGGTGATCTTGTTCTTCTCGCCGATCTCGGAGAGCACGAGGCCGAGCCGCACGCGGCGGTCGGCGATCTTGCGGTACTCTTCCTTGGCCTTGTCCTCGGTGGTGTCCTCGTCGGCAAAGGTCTTGCCCGCGGAATCCATCTCGGCCTTGACCGAGTTCCACATCAGATTGAACTCCTCGTCGACCAGCGAGGGCGGCGCCTCGAAGCGGTGCGCCTCGTCGAGGCGGTCGAGCAGCGCGCGCTTGACGCGCTGGCGCGTCGCGGTCGCGAACTCGGCGGAGAGACGTTCGCGCGCGGCTTCCTTCAGCTTGTCCAGCGATTCCAGGCCGAGCGACTTGGCGAACTCATCGTCGATCGCAAGGTCCTGCGGCGCCTCGATCAGGGTCGCGGTGGTCTCGAATTCGGCCGGCTGGCCGGCCAGCTTGTCGTTCATGTAGTTCTTGGGGAACGACACCTTCAGCGTGCGGGTCTCGCCCGCGCCGATGCCGACGAGTTGCTCCTCGAAGCCCGGAATGAAGGTGTTGGAGCCGATCACGACCTGGATGCCTTCGCCGGTGCCGCCCTCGAAGACTTCGCCGTTGATGCTGCCCTTGAAGTTGATGGTGACGCGGTCGCCGGAGGCGGCCTTTTCGCCCTCGCCCTTCGCCGCATAGGTGCGGTTGGAATCGGCGATGCGCTTGATCGCCTCGTCGACGTCGGTGTCGGAGACGTCGGCGACGGGCTTCTCGACCTGGAAGGTCTTGAAGTCGGCGAGCGCGATCGCCGGCACCACCTCGATCGCGACCGTGTAGGTCAGATCGGTCTTGCCACTCAGCAGCTCCTCGACCTCGGCCTGCTCGCTCGGCATGGTGATCTTCGGCTCGGTCGCGAGGCGAAAGCCGCGCTCGGAGAACAGCTGCGTGTTGGTGTCGCGGATGGTCTGGTCGATGGTCTCGGCCATCACCGAGCGGCCGTAGACCTTCTTCAGGTGCGCGACCGGCACCTTGCCCGGACGGAAGCCGTTGATGCGGACCTTGTCCTTGAGGTCGACGAGCTTGGCACCGGCCTTGGCGTCGAGATCAGACGCGGGAACGCTGATCTTGAACTCGTGCTTCAAACCTTCCGAGAGGGTTTCTGTGACCTGCATGGCGTCCAATCTTCTTTTCGCTCGGTCCCGGCGCGCATGCGTCGGGACGCTGTCATTAATCGATCCGGCGCGAGGCAAACGCCTCCACGCCGGTGGTTCATCGGACCGGCTCCGGACGGATGGTCATCCGCGCGGAAGCAGGTCTCGTAATCCGTGCAAACGCGATAAGCGCTTGGTGCGGGCGGAGGGACTCGAACCCCCACAACTTTCGTCACTGGAACCTAAATCCAGCGCGTCTACCAGTTCCGCCACGCCCGCGTTAATCTGCATCAAGACCGGCCGCGATGCCGCGGGCGGCCGGGCTTATAGCATGTGCCTGACTGTTCGCAGCAAAAAAATGGCCGGTTGGAGGCACGCTTAAAGTAGGCACGATGACTGGACTTATCCAGCACGACATGGTCCGGATCGCTGCATGAAACCGCGGATCTTCGACCCGACCAGACGCGAGATTTTGGCCGGCCTCGGAGCGGCGCTCGGCGCGTCCACGGCCGGGTTGATGGCGGGTGGAGCGACCCCGGCCGTGACCGCCCAGATCGCCCTCCAGGGACGGGCGGCAAGCCTGGCTCTGAAGCCGGGTCAGCCACCTACACCAATCTGGGAGCTGGCCGCGGTAAGCCATCTCGGGGACGTCCGTCTCAAGCGGGGCGACCGTTGCGAGTTCGTGTTTCGGAACGACCTGCCTGTGCCACTTGCGCCAGTCTGGTACGGCCTCAATGGCCCGGCCACGATCGACCCGCTACGCGGGCGCGCCCCTGCACCACCCAATGCGGTTGAAACATCAATTATTTCAATACCAAGCGCGGGAACCCTGCTGGCGGACTTCCGTCTCTTCGAGGACGGCCTGAAGCAGCCTGCACGGCCGCTCCCGATTGTCGCGGTCGAGCCCAGCCGGGTTGCCGTCGATCGTGACGAGGTCCTGTTGATCGAGGAATGGCGCCTGCGGCCGAACGGCACCGCAGTCCCGCCGGGCCAGAACCCGCAGGACGCGACGCCGCTCTACACGGTCAATGGCAGAACTTCATTCGAACTCTCAGCTGCGGTCAATGAGCGGCTCCGGCTGCGCTTCATCAATGGCTCCCAACGTACTGTTTTGGCAATCAAATTGGAAAGCCATGAGGTCCGGGTCATGGCCCTGGACGGACAGCCGGCCGAGCCGTTTGCCGCGCGCAATGGCGCCCTTGTGCTGGCCCCCGGCGGACGTGCCGACGCGTTCGTGGACACGGCCACATCGGCCGCATTCCTGCTGCATGACGGCAAGGAGGCGCGCCAGGTCGGGCGCCTCACCATCTCGGCGAAGCTTGAGCGTGCGCCGCTGTTGCCGCCGCAGCCGCTCCCTTCGAACGACCTTCCCGAGAAGCTCGATCTGAGAGGCGCCCTGCGGTTCGATGTCGCGCTCGGCGCACCCGACGCCGCCTGGACGCGGCCCGCGAACTTCTCCACCGCCTCCGCCCCCGCCTTCCAGGCCAGGACCGGCCGCACCGTCGTGCTGGCCCTGAAGAACCCCGCCCCTGTCACCACCGTGTTCCACCTGCACGGCCACCCGTTCCGCCTGCTCGACAAGCTCGACGACGGCTGGAAGCCCTATTGGCTCGACACGCTCGCGATCGAGCCCGGTCAGGCCCAGCGCGTCGCCTTCGCGGCGATCTCACCCGGACGCTGGCTGATCGAGTCCGTGGCAACCGATTGGGCCGCGCCACGGCTGGTGCGGTGGTATGCGGTGGAGTGAGCTCTTGTAGGATGGGTAGAGCGCACGCTCTACCCATCCTACCCGCCATAGCGGGCAGATCAGTACTCCACCCCCAGCGCGTCATAGATCCGCCGGTGCACCGCCGGCAGCGTCTCGGTGAGATCTTCCGCAATCAGTCCCGGACCCGCTTCGCGTGCCGCCTCGCCATGCATCCAGACACCGATGCTGGCGGCCTCGAACGCCGGCACGCCCTGCGCCAGCAGCCCCGCGATGATGCCGGAGAGCACGTCGCCGGCACCGGCGGTGGCGAGCCAGGGCGGCGCGTTGGCAGCGATGGCGGCGCGTCCGTCGGGGGCGGCGATCGTGGTGTCCGGCCCCTTCAGGAGCACGACCGCGCCGGAGCGCTCGGCGGCGGCGCGGACGCGCTCGAGCTTGGAGCGGCCGGGATGCTTGTTGCTGAGGTCGGAGAACAGGCGCGGAAACTCGCCCTCATGCGGCGTCAGTACCACCGCATTGTCGTGTGACGACTTGATCGATTCAAACAGACGCTCGGGCTTTGCGGCAAAGCTGGTCAGCGCATCTGCGTCCAGCACGAGATGCCGCTGCGCCGACAGCGCGGTGTGAACCAGATTGCAGGTGCGCTCACTGACGCCCGCGCCGGGGCCGATCATGCAGGTATCATAACGCTTGTCGCCGAGCAGCTCGCCGAACTCGATCGCGGTGTCGACGGGGCGGACCATCACCGCCGTCAGCGCAGCCGCGTTGATCGCGAGCGCATCGCGCGGGCTCGCCAGCGTCACGAGGCCCGCCCCTGCCCGCAGCGCGCCGCGCGCGGCGAGCCGCGCGGCACCGGTCGCGGCCGCATCGCCGGAGACCGCCAGCACATGGCCGCGCGCGTATTTGTGGCCGTCGATGCGCGGCACCGGAAAGGCGGCGCCCCAGAGGTCCGGATCGTTCTCGAAGGTCTGCGGCGCGATCTCGTCCAGCACCTGCGCATCGATGCCGATATCGGCGAGGCGCACGCGGCCGCAATGCATCCGCCCGGGCAGAAGCAGATGCGCCGGCTTCTTGCGGAAGAAGGTGACGGTCTCGGTGGCGTTCACCGCCGCACCCATCACGGCCGCACTGGTGCCGTTGATGCCGCTCGGCAGGTCGACCGCGAGCACCGGGGCACCGTTGGCGTTGATCGCCTCGATCATCGCGCCAGCCTCGCCGTCGACGGGACGGCTGAGGCCGGCGCCGAACAGCGCATCGACGATCAGCGCCGGCCTTCCGATGGCCTGGGGATTGAACGGAAGCAGCGGATGCTTCCAGCCGCGCGCCGCGGAGGCCGCATCGCCCTGGAGCTGGTCGCGCTCGCACATCGAGATCACCGAGACCTCCCGCCCCTGGGCGGCGAGCTCGGCGGCCGCGACGAATCCGTCGCCGCCATTGTTGCCGGGGCCGGCCACGATCAGGATCGGCCCTTCCTCCACCAACGCATGGGCGGCCTCGGCGACCGCCTGGCCCGCGCTCAGCATCAGCTCGAAACCAGGCGTGCCGGCCGCGATGGTGAGCTGGTCGGCGCGCTGCATTTCGGCATTGGTCAGAACTTCCATGCCACTTCCTAGTACAAACGCCTCTTCAACAGGCATCTTCCTTGCCGATCCGACGGCGGGGACATCGATTTGCACATATATTGAACCATTTGCCTATTTCGTGGTCTTCGGTATTTTGTGCAGATCGGCGCCACCGGTCAGAGATGCTCGTTAAAAGGCTGATAACGCTCCAATAATCAGGGCATTTGCAACTTGGCATAGACCCTGCTTTCGAGGAAGCCGCTTCGGTTTGTCGTGCTCACTGGCATCTTACAGGGGGTGGCCGGCCGTCGTTGCCGGACTGGTCAGGGATCCCGGCATAGAGAAGACTAGATCGTGCGTTGAGAAATGCGCATCCTGACGAAGACGTTGCTATTTGATCGAAAGGCCGGGAGTCGCGCAGTGAAGAAAATCGAAGCCATCATCAAGCCATTCAAGCTCGACGAGGTGAAGGAAGCGCTTCAGGAAGTCGGTCTTCAGGGCATCACCGTCACCGAAGCCAAGGGCTTTGGCCGGCAGAAGGGTCACGCCGAACTTTATCGCGGCGCAGAATACATCGTCGACTTCCTGCCGAAGGTAAAAATCGAGATCGTGATCGGCGACGATCTGGTCGAGCGCGCCATCGACGCGATCCGCCGCGCCGCGCAGACCGGCCGTATCGGCGACGGCAAGATCTTCGTCTCCAACATCGAAGAAGCGATCCGCATCCGGACCGGCGAATCCGGGCTGGACGCTATCTGAGCCGGGTGCTATCCCGCATTTTGCGACACTCCGACAAGAAATAAGGCTGCTTCGGCGGCCTGATTTCGTTTGTGCGGTCGCGCAAAACTCGCCCAAAGCGAGAATAATTTTGCTCATCTGGAAACCGATCCGCAGAGCCAAAAGGGGTATGCATGAAGACCGCCAAAGACGTCCTGAAATCGATCAAGGACAACGACGTCAAGTACGTCGACCTGCGCTTCACCGATCCGCGCGGCAAGTGGCAGCACGTCACGTTCGACGTCAGCATGATCGATGAAGACATCTTCGCCGAAGGGACGATGTTCGACGGCTCCTCGATTGCCGGCTGGAAGGCGATCAACGAATCCGACATGTGCCTGATGCCCGATCCGGTGACCGCGACGATCGATCCGTTCTTCGCAGAGACCACCATGGTCATCACCTGCGACGTGCTCGAGCCGACCACCGGCGAGCCCTACAACCGCGATCCCCGCGGCATCGCCAAGAAGGCCGAGGCGATGGTGAAGTCGATGGGCGTGGGCGACAGCGTGTTCGTCGGTCCCGAAGCCGAGTTCTTCGTGTTCGACGACGTGCGCTTCTCGGCCACTCCCTACAACACCGGTTTCCGTCTCGACTCCTCGGAGCTGCCGACCAATTCCGACACCGAATATGAAGGCGGCAATCTCGGCCACCGCGTCCGCACTAAGGGCGGCTATTTCCCGGTTCCGCCGCAGGACTCCGTGCAGGACATGCGCTCGGAGATGCTGGGCGCCATGGCCAAGATGGGCGTCAAGGTCGAGAAGCATCACCACGAGGTCGCTTCCGCCCAGCACGAACTCGGCATGAAGTTCGACACGCTGACGCTGATGGCCGACCACCTCCAGATCTACAAATACTGCATCCACCAGGTCGCGCACATCTACGGCAAGACCGCCACCTTCATGCCGAAGCCGGTCTATGGCGACAACGGCTCGGGCATGCACGTGCACCAGTCGATCTGGAAGGACGGCAAGCCGGTGTTCGCCGGCAACAAATATGCCGACCTGTCGGAGACCTGCCTCCACTACATCGGCGGCATCATCAAGCACGCCAAGGCGATCAACGCCTTCACCAACCCCTCGACCAACTCCTACAAGCGTCTGGTCCCGGGCTATGAGGCCCCTGTGCTGCTCGCCTATTCCGCGCGCAACCGCTCGGCCTCCTGCCGCATCCCCTACACCGCTTCGCCGAAGGCCAAGCGCGTCGAGGTGCGCTTCCCCGATCCGCTCGCCAACCCCTATCTCGGCTTCGCCGCGATGCTGATGGCCGGCCTCGACGGCATCAAGAACAAGATCGATCCGGGTCCGGCGATGGACAAGGATCTCTACGATCTGCCGAAGGAAGAGCTGAAGCAGATCCCGACGGTGTGCGGCAGCCTGCGCGAGGCGCTCGAAAACCTCGACAAGGACCGCGCCTTCCTCAAGGCCGGCGGCGTGTTCGACGACGACTTCATCGACGCCTATATCGAGCTGAAGATGACCGAGGTCGAGCGCTTCGAGATGACCCCGCACCCGATCGAGTTCGACATGTACTATTCGGGCTGATCGGCCCGCACAGGACGAGATAGGCAGAAGGCGCTTCCGGAAGGAGGCGCCTTTTCGTTTGGCATCGTAGGATGGGTAGAGCGCAGCGAAACCCATCAAACTTTTTGGCGTGGCGACACGATGGGTTTCGCTGCGCTCTACCC
>NZ_AJQE01000117.1 GCF_000261685.1 Bradyrhizobium genomosp. I (2014)
CCAACCGCAATCCGCTACGGGTTATTTGGCCGTGGCATGAAATGGTCGAGCAAGCCCGTCGGCAGCGGAAAGACGACGGTCGAGGACCGTTCGCCGGCGATGTCGTGCAGAGCCGCGAAGTAACGCAGTTGCATGGCCTGAGGCTCCTGCGCGAGGATCCGGCCGGCTTCGACCAGCTTTTCGGCCGCCTGCTGCTCGCCCATCGCGTTGATCACCTTGGCCCGCCGCAGGCGCTCCGCCTCGGCCTGTTTGGCAATCGCGCGAACCATGGTTTCGTCGATATCGACGTCCTTGATCTCTATGCCGGTGACCTTGATGCCCCAGACGTCGGTCTGCTTGTCGAGGATCTCCTGGATGTCGGCGTTCAGCCTGTCCCGCTCGGCAAGCATCTCGTCGAGCTCGTGCTTGCCGAGCACCGAACGCAGCGTGGTCTGGGCGAGCTGGCTGGTCGCCGCCATGTAGTCGCCGACCTTGATGATGGCCCGTTCGGGATCGACGATGCGGAAGTACAGAACGGCGTTGACCTTGACGGACACGTTGTCCCGCGAAATCACGTCCTGCGGCGGCACGACCTGCACCATGACCCGCAGATCGACCTTTACGAGCTGCTGCACGATCGGCACGAGGATGATGAGGCCCGGGCCCTTCACGCCGGTGAAGCGGCCGAGCGTAAAGATCACGCCGCGCTCGTACTCGCGCAGGATTCGAATGGCCTGGGACAGAAACACGATGACGAGCAGCGCAAGCGCCGCATACGTCAGATATTCCAGCATCATGATGCACCTCTCTCGCTTGTCCGGGCGGCTGTGCGTCGTATCAGCAGAGTCAGGTCGACGACGTTCGCGACCTCCACCGTCTCTCCGGGTTTGAACGTTTCGGCGCCGCGCGCCTGCCAGCGCTCACCATGGGCGAAGACATGACCTTCGTTCCCGTTCCAGTCGAGAACCTCGGCGGGCAAGCCGCGCATGGCCTGTGCGCCGACCAGCGCAGGAGCTTTGCGGACGCGCCGAAGCGAACCAAGCACGATCAGGGCAAAGCTGCTGAACACTGCCGCAGTGATGCCGATCACCCACCACGACAGGTGGTAGCCAGGCGCCTCGCCCCTGAAAAGCATCATTGCTCCCAGCACGAAAGCGATGATTCCTCCGATGCCGATCACCACCGTCGGATTGAAGGCTTCGACGGTGAGAAGCACGAGTCCGACCAGCATCAGGGCGAGGCCGGCATAGTTGATCGGCAGCAAATTGAGCGCATAGAGACCAATCAGCAGGCAGATCGCGCCGACGACTCCCGGCGCGACCACACCGGGAGACATGAACTCGAAGATCAGGCCGTAGATGCCGACCATCAGGAGAATGAACGCCACGTTCGGATCGGTGATGACCGCGAGGAAACGGGATATCCATCCCGGCTCGATGGCTTCGACGACCGCATCCTTCGTCGCGAGGCGTTGCGTCCTGGCGCCTGCTACTTCCACCACACGGCCATCGAGCTGCCGCAGCAATTCAGCCTGATCGCGCGCGACGAGATCGATGGCATGTGCCTTCAGTGCGCCGTTGGCAGTGAGTGTTGCAGCCTCACGGACCGCCTTTTCCGCCCAGTCCGCATTGCGGTTGCGCAGCTCGGCGAGGCTGCGGATGAAGGCGACGGCATCGTTCGTGGCCTTCGCCGTCATCGCGTCCTTCGGCTCATCCTTCTTGTCCTTGCCATCCTTGCCCGGTGTACCGCTCGGCAGGCCCGGCAGCGGCCCGCC
>NZ_AJQE01000118.1 GCF_000261685.1 Bradyrhizobium genomosp. I (2014)
GCCGCACCGATATTGGTGCCTGGTGCCATCGCCGCGATGTGGGTCGCATAGAGAATATAGGTCCCGGCACTCGCCGCGTGGGCGCCGGAAGGAGCGACGTAGCCGATGACGGGGATGGGCGATGCGAGCACATCAGCGATGATCTCGCGCATGCTGGAATTGAGACCGCCGGGGGTGTTCATTCTCAGAAGCACGACCTCGGCGCGCCGTTCGCCCGCCTTGGCCAACGCCTCCCGCACGTAGCTGGCCGACGCCGGGCCAATCGCCCCGTCGATCGTAACAACAAGTGCAACACGGCCGCTCTCCTCCGCTGAGCTGGGAAGGATGCAGCAGATCAAAGCCACGGCGGTGATCGCCGCAACGAGGGTCGCCTTCATGGTCTGCACGGCAAGGGCTCCCTTTCAGAACATATTGGTGTTCCTCCCTTGAACCTCAATGCTGTGTGAGGAGGCCAACGTCGCGATTGTGCAACGCAATGGAAATGGCCGTTGAGGACGCACCCGCGCCGCGTCTCGAGGCGTCGGGCAAAACACCCTCGTCAAGCCCTCGTCGCAAAAATATTTCACTTTTCCGAATTTCGGATTTATGGCATACACGCGACATCCCGGCCCTTGCCAAAGGGGCGCTTCGCGATCGTCA
>NZ_AJQE01000119.1 GCF_000261685.1 Bradyrhizobium genomosp. I (2014)
CTCAAATCCACATGCGATTCCCCTGCCTTGTGGGGGAGGGTCAGGGAGAGGGGTAAGCCGCGGGCTCTGCCAGAAGTTGCCTGGCGAATTGTCTCAACAACTCCCTCGAGGTTCGTCATCACCTGATCGTTGGTGAAGCGCAGAACCTGAAAGCCCTCGGCTGCGAAGAAAGCGTCGCGACGCTCATCTTTTTTCTGACGTTCCTCGAAATCATGGGATTCCCCGTCGAGCTCGATGATGAGCTTTGAGGAGAAGCACACGAAGTCGACGATGTAGTTTCCGATTGGCGATTGGCGACGGATGCCAACGCCATCCATGCGGTTAGCCTTCAGGTGCCGCCACAGTAGTGTTTCGGCGCGCGTCATCGCTCGGCGAAGCTGTTTCGCCCGGCTGCGCTGTCGCTCGCTTACAACTGCGTGCGGCATCCGTGGCTACCCCCCTCCCTGACCCTCCCCCACAAGGGGGGAGGGAACGCAGAGAGTCTTTGTACGGCTACTCACAACCCTCACGTGCTCAATCCCCCCGCGAGCGTCGGCACCTCCAGCGGCTTGAAGCCGTAGTGGGACAGCCAGCGGACGTCGCTGTCGAACAGCTGGCGCAAATCGGCGATGCCGTATTTCAGCATGGCGATGCGGTCGATCCCCATGCCCCAGGCAAAACCCTGGTACTCGTCGGGATCGATGCCGCAGGCGCGCAACACGTTCGGATGCACCATGCCGCAGCCGAGAATCTCGAGCCAGTCCTCGCCCTCGCCGAAGCGGATCTCGCCCTTGTCGCGGCGGCACTGGATGTCGACTTCCAGCGACGGCTCGGTGAACGGGAAGAACGACGGGCGGAAGCGCATGTTGATGTGGTCCACCTCGAAGAACGCCTTGCAGAACTCGTGCAGGATCCATTTGAGGTGGCCGAGATGCGAGCTCTTGTCGATGACGAGGCCTTCGACCTGGTGGAATTGCGGCGTGTGGGTCGCGTCCGAATCGATGCGATAGGTGCGCCCCGGGCAGATCACGCGGATCGGCGGCTTCTGGCTCAGCATGGTGCGCACCTGCACCGGCGAGGTGTGGGTGCGCAGCAGCATGCGCGAGCCGTCCTGCTTCGGATGGAAGAAGAAGGTGTCGTGCATCTCGCGCGCGGGATGGCCTTCCGGGAAGTTCAGCTTGGTGAAGTTGTAGTCGTCGGTCTCGATGTCGGGACCTTCGGCCACCGAGAATCCCATGTCGGCGAAGATCGTGGTCAGCTCGTCCCAGACCTGGCTCAGCGGATGGATGCGGCCGGCTTCGACCGGTGCCTCGCGCAGTGGCAGGGTGACGTCGACGGTCTCGGACGCGAGCCGCGCATCGAGCGCCGCCGATTTCAGCACGTCGCGTCGCGCGACAAGCGCCTGGCTGACCTCGTCCTTGGCCTGGTTGATCGCGGCGCCCTGCGTCTTGCGCTCGTCCGGCGACATCTTGCCGAGCGTGGCGAGCAGCGCGGAGATCGAGCCCTTCTTGCCGAGGGCTGCGACACGCACGACTTCGAGCGCGGCCTCGTCGCTGGCGGCGGCGATGTCGGCGATGATCTGGGCTTGGAGCTGAGCTAGATCGGTCATGGCAATCCCTTTTGGCCAGGATGCTGAGCCGATGATCCTAGCCCGTCACACCCGGCATTGCGCCGGGCTTCCACGTCGGAGAAGTGTGTTTGCGCGAGAAATGACGGCCGGGGCAGTAAAACGCGAGACGCGCCTTTGCCCGGGCCATCACAAGCTGAATGCTGCGCAGAGCACGGTGGAAGACGGCTTACGCCGCCAGCGCAGCCTTGGCCGCATCACGCCGCAAGGGCGGCCTTGGCCTTCTCGGCGATCGCCTGGAACGCGGCGGGCTCGCGGATCGCGAGATCCGACAGCACCTTGCGGTCCACGGTGATGCCCGACTTGGCCATGCCGTCGATAAATCGGCTGTAGGTCAGGCCGAACGGACGGACGGCGGCGTTGATGCGCTGGATCCAGAGCGCGCGGAACGTCCGCTTCTTCCGCTTGCGGTCGCGGAAGGCGTATTGCTGGGCCTTCTCCACGGCCGGCTTGGCGGCGCGGATGGTGTTCTTGCGGCGGCCGTAGAAACCCTTGGCGGCCTTGTAGACTTTCTTGTGCTTGGCGTGGGCGGTCACACCGCGTTTGACGCGAGACATGACGAAATCCTTCAGAGATGACTTTGGTTATCGGATTGCCGCGCAAGACGCGGCACGGTTGGCAGTGATCGCGGACGCGATCAGGCGTTCGGCAAGAAGTACTTCTTGACGTTGTCGCCGTCGGTCTTGAACAGCACGCGGGTGCCGCGGAGCTGACGGATCTGCTTCTTCGTCCGCTTGATCATGCCGTGACGCTTGCCGCGCTGGGCGTGCATCACTTTGCCGGTGGCAGTCACCTTGAAGCGCTTCTTAGCGCCCGATTTGGTCTTCAGCTTGGGCATTTGGCTCTCCTGTGGCCACAACAGAAATCCGCCCGTGAAGGCGGCTGGCCGTCTAAAATGCTCGTTAGAGCGTTGATTGTGCTCAGGTTTTGCGAACGAACGCGAAACCCACACGGAACACCGCCACGGCAGCCCTTGATCAGCCGGGCGATGAAGGCTGGGCTTATGACAGAGCGGGAGCCAAATGGCAACGATGAACCGGCGGAATAGGCCCGGAGACTATTTCCCAAGCTGCCACATTCTTCTGCCGGAGCAGGACTCAAATGGCTGATTTCCCGCAATTCTCCATCCGCTTTCCGCGCCGCCTGGCTCTCCTTGCCGTGCTTGCTGCGGCCATGTTGCCTTCGGCGGCCGACGCCCGCGTCGGCGGCTATGACGGCATCTGGAACGTCACCTTCGCCACCACGAGGGGCAATTGCAGCTCAGGCTACAGTGTTCCCTTCACCGTGACGGGCAGCCGCGTCTCGTCCGCCGGCGGCGGCCGGGTCTCGGGCAGGGTCAACCGCTCCGGCGCCGTCGCGGTCCAGGTTTCAGTCGGTGCATCCCGTGCCAGCGGTGGCGGGCGGCTGGCCGGCATGAACGGCGCCGGCTCGTGGAGGGGCATCATTTCCGGCGACCAGTGCAGCGGCACCTGGCAGGCGACGAGGACGTAGCTGTCGCGAAGCGGGAGGTGCGCTCCCTCTCCCGCTTGCGCTTGCGGGAGAGGCAAAAAACAAAAACGGCCCGCCGGAGATCCGGACGGGCCGTTGGATTCTCAGTCCTGAACCTTCGGTCCCGAAGAGCTGAGCGTCAGCGCGGCGCCAGCACCATGACGACCTGGCGGCCTTCGAACCGCGCGTCCTGCTCGACCTTGGCGAGCTCGGCGACGTCGGTCTTGATCTTGTCAAGCAGCTTGGTCCCGATCTCCTGATGCGCCATTTCGCGGCCGCGATAGCGCAGCGTGATCTTGACCTTGTCGCCCTCTTCGAAGAACCGCTGCATCGCCCGCATCTTCACGTCGTAATCGTGGTCGTCGATCATCGGGCGGAGCTTGATCTCCTTGATCTCGACGGTCTTCTGCCGCTTGCGGGCTTCCGCAGCTTTCTTCTGAGCGGAATACTTGTACTTCCCGTAGTCCATGATCTTGCAGACGGGAGGGCTGGTATTCGGCGAAATCTCGACCAGATCCATGCCAGCTTCCTGAGCCATCCGGATGGCGACGACCGTCTCGACCGTGCCTTTGTTATCACCGGTCTGATCGATCAGCTGGATCTGCGCATTGCGGATATCATCATTGATGCGCGGCCCGTCTTTGCTGGCAGCGGGCGGAGCTTTATTAGGACGGCGAATGGGTGGTTCTCCAAAGTTGTGAAGGAAGCGGCTATTTTGAAGGAAGATGCGTTTGCCGGCAAGCAAGTCGCTCGTGCCGCGGTCGAAAAACCGTCAAATGCGAGGCATTTTGGCCACGTCCTCCGGCACGTTGACCGACATAGACACCTTGCTTCTGTTCCGCAAGCGTCCCAAACGGCCAATGCCGGCATCGGATTGCTTCGTGGGACACGCCCGGACAGCTCAAACCGCGCAGCCGGAGTAAGCGTTCCATGACCGATATAATTCCTGATGCCATGCTCGACTCCATCAATGTGGGCGAGGGCCCGTCCGCACGCAGGATCGCGGTCCGCAGCCGGCCTGGACAGGGGCCCGGACTGGTCTGGCTGGGCGGATTCAAATCGGACATGCAGGGCAGCAAGGCCTTGGCGCTGGACGCCTGGGCCCGGGATCACAACCGCGCAATGGTCCGGTTCGACTATTCCGGCCACGGCGAGTCCGGCGGCGACTTCGTCGACGGAACCATCGGGCGCTGGCTGGAGGAGAGCGTTGCAGTGTTCGAACGGTTCTGCGACGGCCCGCAGGTCCTGATCGGCTCGTCCATGGGTGGTTGGATGGCGCTGCTGCTCGCGCGCGAGATCAAGAAGCGGCAAGGGGAACAACGAGCCAACGCGTCGCTGGCCGGCCTTGTCCTGATCGCGCCGGCGCCCGACTTCACCGAGGAGCTGATGTGGAAGAATTTCTCGTCCGCGGTGAAGAAAGAGATCGAAACCAAGGGCGTCTGGATGCGGCCGTCGGATTACGGCGACGGCTCACCCTATCCGATCACGCGGAACCTGATCGAGGAGGGCCGCAACCACCTTGTGCTCGGCAGCGCCATCGATCTCGGCTGCCCTGTCCGCATCCTGCAAGGCGCGCAGGATCCCGACGTGCCCTGGCGACACGCGTTCGCGCTGACGCACCGCCTGCCGGCCGACGACGTCGTGCTGACCATGATCCAGGACGGCGATCACCGCCTCTCCCGCCCACAGGACATCGCGCGCATTCTTGCCGCGGTGGCGGAGATCGGGTGAAGTGTCGCCAAGCACTCCGTATCGTCGTCCGCGAAAGCGGACGATCCAGTATTCCACCAGCGCTCGTTGTTGAGCCGATCGGCTGCGGCGTACTGGATGCCCGCCTTCGCGGGCATGACAGAAATTGGGAGCAACGCCGATGACCACCGCCATGCTGCGCGCCTTCTGCGACGCGGTCGAGCAGCGCAACGGCCGCGCCTTTGCCGAGCTGTTCACCGAGGAGGGCATCTATCACGACGTCTTCTACGGCGCCTTCGAAGGCCGCGAGAAGATCGCCGCGATGATCGACGACTGGTTCTATCGTACGGCGACCGACTTCCGCTGGGACATGCACGATCCCGTGTCGGACGGCACCACGCTCTATGCGCGCTACACCTTCAGCTATCGTTCGACCCTGCCGGAAGCGAACGGCGCGCGGGCGATGTTCGAGGGCGTTGCGATCATGACGCTGCGTGACGGCAGGATCGCGAGCTATCACGAGGTCGCCAACACCGCGCCGGCGTTCGTCGATCTGAACTTCGCGCCGGAAAGAATCGCCAAGATCGTCGCCAAGCAGGGCGCCGAGCTGAAGGCGCGCCCGGAGATGCAGCGGCATTTGCGTTAAGCCGGCTCTCTCCACATCGTCATTCCGGGGCGTGCACTTGGCGCGAACCCGGAATCCATTTCGCCTCTCGGTCCGCGGCCCGATGGATTCCGGGTCTGCGCCTGACGGCGCATCCCGGAATGACGGTCGGAGAGAGGCCCCGTATTCCTACCGCTTCGACGGATTCGCCATCGGCTTTTTTTT
>NZ_AJQE01000120.1 GCF_000261685.1 Bradyrhizobium genomosp. I (2014)
TTGCGGTGCCGATCGGGCCCTGTTCGTCATAGAGCCAGCATTCGCCGATCGCGACGCCGTCGGTGGCGTGGTGGTTCACCACTTCGAAGCCGATCCACTTCGTCACCGGCAGGCGGTGCAGATAGATCGTGACGTCGCTGTTGATGTAGCCGAGCCCCTTGTCGCCGGCATTGGCAAAGGGGCTGGCGAAGTCGGCGGCAACAGTGACATGGACGAACGGTGTCATCGCAACGCCGGCGACGAGCTCGCGAACCTCGCTCATCCACAGCCGGCGCGGACCGAGCGAGCCCATATGGCCGACGATGGGGCGCGTCGTCCATTTGCCGTTCATGCCGAGCCTGGGATCGGTCGGCTTGGGAATGTCGGCCGGATTCGGCGCATCCCAGTTCGGTGGCGACCAGACGTTGCCTTCTGGATTTTGCGTCTTGCGCAACAGCTGGCAGGAGGCGCGCGCCATGCTGACGCCGCCGGAGATGAATTCCGCCTCGACCACGCGGATGCGCAGACCGTCGCGCACGAGGCGCGTCGTCACTTGAATCGGCTTGTCGATGGTCGGCAGCCGAAACATGTCGACGGTGAGCCGCGCCGGCACGAAATCGGGGCCGGAATGGCGCTCCTCGATGGCAAGGCCGAGCAGGCCGACAATGACGCGACCGTGCAGCGATTTCGGGTCCCATGGACCGTTGGCCGCCTCCGTCGGATGGAATGTATCGCCGTCGCGCGTGAAGAAAGGCATGTTTGTCATGGCGCGCGACTTTGCGGGAATGGGCGGGGAAATCAAGGGTGGTGGTATCGTGGGAGTCAGGAGTGCGAGCTCTCGCCACGACAACAGGTGTCATCGCCCCGCTCGACCGGGCGATCCGGTACTCCGAGACAGTTGTGGTTCATCGATGACTGTGGCGTACTGGATTCCCCGCGTGCCGCGGGGAATGACAGCGGTGGATCAGGAGGCGTCTTGCCACTCCTCACGCACGCTGTCGTCGTGCTCGTTGCTCATCGTGGCGGCTCTCATCGCCGCAAACTCCTCCCGGGACACCAGCTGCCCCAGCGCCCACACCGAAGCCCCGCGAACCAGCGGGCTTGCATCACCGAGCAAACGCCGCGCCTCGTCTGCCAGCTCCACATCACCCGAATTGCCGATCGCGATCAGCACGTTGCGCAAGAAGCGGTCGCGGCCGACGCGCTTCACCGGCGACTTCGTGAACAGCGCACGAAATGCTGCATCGTCGAGCCGCGCCAGCTCGGCGAGCGCAGGCGCGCGCAGCTCGTCGCGTGCGGCGAGCTTGGCCTCACGTCCCTCCTGCGCAAACTTGTTCCACGGACACGCGGCAAGACAATCGTCGCAGCCATAGATTCGGTTGCCGATGCCCTTGCGAAATTCCCGCGGGATCGGTCCCTTGTTCTCGATGGTGAGATACGAGATGCAGCGCCGCGGATCGAGCTTGTAGGGTGCGGGGAACGCCGCGGTCGGGCAGATGTCGAGGCACGCCCGGCACGAGCCACAATGGTCGATCTCGGCGTCGTCGCGCGGCAGCTCGAGCGTGGTGTAGATCGCGCCGAGGAACAGCCAGGAGCCGAACTCGCGCGAGACCAGATTGGTGTGCTTGCCCTGCCAGCCGAGATGCGCGGCCTGTGCGAGCGGCTTCTCCATCACCGCCGCGGTGTCGACGAAAACTTTCACGTCCGACGGCGCGGTCGCGACCAGCCAGCGCGCCAGCGCCTTCAGGCGTTTCTTGATGAGGTCGTGATAGTCGTCGGCCTGCGCATAGACCGAGATCGCCGCGCGCGTCGGCTGCTCGAGGATCGCGAGCGGATCGGAGCCCGGACCGTAATTGACGCCGAGCATGATCACGCTGCGCACGTCGCTCCACAGCCCGCGTGGATCGACGCGGCGCTCCGGCTGCGCGGCCAGCCAGTCCATGTCGCCATGGCCGCCTGAGGCGATGAATTCGAGAAAATGCTTTCCGGCTGCCTCGATCGTGCCGGGCGCGGTGATGCCGATGCAGTCGAAGCCGAGTGCGCGCGCCTGCTCCTCAAGTGCAGCACGCAGCCGATCCATGTCGGCAGGAGATTTGATCGCTGTTGTATCCACGCTCGTCATGGCCGGGCCCGTCCCGGCCATCCACGTCTTTGCGTCGCGCTCATAAGAAAAGGAAGAACGTGGATGCCCGCGACAAGCGCGGGCATGACGATCTTCATCAGAAATCCAGGTCCACGTAGGTCCGCGACGCCGGCACGCCCGCCAGCCATTCGCTCAGCAGCGGACGGAACGACGGGCGGGATTTCACCCGCGCGTACCACGCCTTTGCTGCGTCGTCCTCGCTCCATGGCACGTCGCCCAGATAGTCGATCGCCGAGAGATGCGCCGCGGCGGCGAGATCCGCGTAAGTGAGCCGGTCGCCGGCGAGGAAATTGCGCGTCTGCGCCAGCCAGCCGATATAGGCCAGATGATAGCGCACATTGGCCTTCGCCGCGCGCATCACGTCGGCCGAAGGCGGGCCGCCGCCGTTCTCCTCGCTCATGAAGCGCTTGTAGATGCGCTCGGTGACGAGCGGATGCGAAACCTCCTCGAAGAACTTTTCGTTGAACCACGCCATCAGCCGGCGCACCTCGACACGTTCGCCGATCGTCTCCGGCATCAGGCGCTTCGGCCCCATCTCGGCACCATAGGCCTCGTCGACATATTCGGCGATGATGGCTGCGCCCGGGATCGGCGGCTGCTCCTGGTCGACAAGGACCGGCGTGGTTCCGGCCGCATTGAGCAGCAGAAACGCCTCGCGCCGCTCCCAACTGCGCTCTTCGACCAGCTTCAGGTCGAGCCCGTATTCGCCCGCGATCAGGCGGATGAAGCGCGAATGCGGACAGAACGGATGATGGAACAGCGTAAACATGAAGCCTTTGAGTATTTGATGTTGCTTAAGAATCCATCAATGTTTGTGCGGCGCCACACTAGTCCCTCAAAATCGCGAAGCAAGAGAGTGACTTCGCATTTTGCGATTGCGGCATGGGAACGAATAGGCGAGAAGAACCCCGCTTTTCCAGCCGAAATGGACCGTAAATATGTCAGACGCGATACGGGCAGTGATCCTCGGCATCATCGAGGGTGTGACCGAGTTCCTTCCCGTATCCTCGACCGGTCACCTCTTGCTCGCGGAGCGTTTCTTCCATCTCGGCGAAGGCGCCTTCTGGGATTCGTTTACGGTTCTGATCCAGTTGGGCGCGATCCTCGCGATCGTCGGGCTGTATTTCAGAAAGCTGTGGGACGTCGCGATCGGCCTGTTCACGGGCGATGCGGATGCGCGGCGCTTCGTGATCGGCGTGCTGGTGGCGTTCCTGCCCGCCGTGATCGTCGGCCTCGTCGCCGGCAAGTACATCAAGAGCCTGCTGTTCAATCCCTGGGTCATCTGCTTCACGCTGATCGTCGGCGGCGCCATCCTGCTCTGGGTCGACAAGCTCGATCTCAAGCCGCGCGAGCATGACGCCACCAGATTTCCGCTGCTGATGTATCTCTATATCGGCATCGCGCAGTGCATGGCGATGATCCCCGGCGTGTCACGCTCCGGCGCCAGCATCGTCGCGGCGATGCTGCTGGGGGCCGACAAGCGCGCGGCGGCGGAGTTCTCGTTCTTCCTTGCCATTCCCACCATGATCGGCGCGTTCGCCTACGACTTCTACAAGAGCCGCGCCGAGATGACGATGGACCACATGAACATCGTCGCGATCGGCTTCGTGGTGTCGTTCATCACCGCCATCATCGTGGTGAAGACGTTCCTGACCTATGTCACCCGCCACGGCTTCGTGGTGTTCGCCTGGTGGCGCGTCATCGTCGGCACGCTCGGCCTGATCGCGCTGGCGCTGGGCCATTAGAGCAGCACTCGGTTGGCGCGCTCCCTCGCCCGCTTGCGGGAGAGGGGTGTCTCCGCGGCTGCGCTGTCACGCAAGCAAACGGGAGACGTAAACCAGCCTCACACGCTCATGCGCTGGAACTGCCCGGCGGCGCGGAAACGCCAGAGATATTGCGGGGCGATCGCTTCCAGCGAATCGGGGGCGATGCCGAGACCTTCCAGCGTCAGGCCGGCCGCCTTCGCCGCCTCCGAGACGACATTGTCGCGCTCGAGCAGCGTGACCTGGTCGGGCGTCAGCTTCAGCGCGCCCGGCGCGAATTGCAGGAAAGCCGCCTTGAAGCGGGCGAGGCCGAACGGCAGCGGGATCAACATCCGCTTGCGGTCGGTGATCTCCAGGATGGTCTCGACGATCTCGCGCATGGTCAGCACTTCCGGCCCGCCGAGCTCGTAAGCAGCGCCCGCCTTGGCCTTGCCGTCGACAGCGTCCGCGATCGCGGTGGCGACATCGCCGACATAGACCGGCTGCATCTTCGTCTCGCCGCCGATCAGCGGCAGCACCGGCGACATCCGGGCCAGCGCGGCAAAGCGGTTGGTGAACTGGTCCTCGGGGCCGAAAATCACGGAGGGGCGGAAGATCGTGGCGGAGGGAACCGCGGCCAGGACCGCGGCCTCGCCGGCCGCCTTGGCCCTGGCATAGCGCGAGGGCGATTCCGCGTCCGCGCCGATCGCCGAGACATGCACCAGGCTGGCATCGGCCGCGGCCGCCGCCTTGGCGACGGTTTCGGCGCCCTTGGCCTGGACGGCATCAAAAGTCTGCGCGCCGCCCTCGGTGAGGACGCCGACGAGGTTGATGGCGACATGCGAATCACGCAGCGCCGCCTCGACCGAGGCCGGATAGCGCAGATTCGCCTGCACAGTATGGACCTGCCCGACCCGGCCAAGCGGCTGGAGGAAGCCGGCGAGTTCCGGCCGCCGCACCGCGACCCGGACCCGGTAATCGCGCTTGCACAGGGCACGGACGACGCTGCGGCCCAAAAACCCCGATCCGCCGAAAACCGTGACGAGCGTGTCCAGATTCGATGCCATGGGAGCCATTCCTGGGGTCCATTCCTGCGGAAAAGAGTGCGTCTTGTCAGGCTTTTATCGGGCCGGTTTGCGATGCGCAATCGCCATCCCGAACCGGGCTTCACGCATGAATTGACAACGGCGTCACCGAACCGTAGTAACCGCCTCCGTGCCCCAAACGGCATGCCCAGGTGGTGGAATTGGTAGACGCGCTGGCTTCAGGTGCCAGTGGCTTAACGGCCGTGAAGGTTCGAGTCCTTTCCTGGGCACCATCCCATATCCAAGCGATTGAAATCGCTTATTTGCAGGGAATTTGAGCCGCTGACCGGTGCACATGTGGTCAGCCCCGTTTGCGGGGCCGACCAATCTCTTGATGAAACTGCTACCGCCTATCGGCGGCTTCCTTGGGTCGTTCCCCCGGCTGACATCTCGTCCGACCCGAGCTTCACCGTCAGCTTGTCGATCTTGCCGGTGAAGCGGAACGGCACCTGGTAGTCTTGGTCGTCCACCGGCGTGCCAGTGTCGAGGCCGACGTTGAAGGTCTCGTCCCACATGACGGTGATCGGCAGACTGCGCGGCATGGGATGGCTGTCGGCGACCTTGCCGTCCGCCTTCAGGGTGCCGGTGCCGCCCTTGCCCAGGCCGGGGCCGTCGTATTTCCAATCGAACTCCAGTGTGTGCTTGCCGGGCGTTAGTGCGTCCTTGCCCTGCCACTTCACGCGTTCGAGGCCGAGCAGGTTCCAGGTGAACACCGGCTTGCCCTTGAGCAGATAGAAGCCGTAGCCGGCGAAGCGGCCGCCGTCGGTCATCAGCATGCCCTCGGCACCGCCCTGGGGAATATCGACCTCGGCCATGATCGTGTACGATCGGTTCAGCAGGCTCGGTGCGTTACCAGTGTCCGGGAACGGCACGTTGCTCACTTCGCCCGAATAGGTGAACAAGGTCCGGCCCGGCGCATAGCTTGGCTTGTGCGAGATGAACCTCTCAAGGCGAGAGTCGTCGAGCGGAAAGACCTGGTACTTCGTCGCCTCAATTGCAAACAGTTGCTGCATGGCGCGGAGCTTGTCCGGCATCTTGGCGGCGAGGTTGTTGGCCTGCGTCCAGTCCTCGGTGAGGTTGTAAAGCTCCCATGGGAAGTCGTTCATGACATCCGCGGGCGGCTTGTCCAAGGTGAGGACCCAAGGCGCGTGGATGGGAGGCGCCGAGGCCATCCATCCGTCGTGGTAGATCGCACGCGAACCAAACATTTCGAAATATTGCGTCGTCCGCTGGCCCGGCGCGTTCGCGTTGTCCCAGGTGTAGGTCATGCTCACCCCTTCGATCGGCTTCTGCGCGACGCCATTGACGCTCACCGGCTGCGGGAGGCCAGCCGCTTCGAGGATCGTCGGCACGATGTCAATCACATGGTGGAACTGGTGGCGGATGCCGCCGGCGTCCTTGATCCGCGCGGGCCAGGCCATGGCCATGCCATTGCGAGTGCCGCCGAAGTGAGAGGCTACCTCCTTGGTCCATTGATACGGCGTGTCCCAGGCCCACGCCCAGCCGACTGCGTAATGCGGGTAGGTCTGGTCGGAGCCCCAGGCATCGTAGAACTTCATGTTCTGTTCGACCGTCGGGTTCACGGCATTCGCAACGGCGAACTCGTTGAACAGGCCGTGCAGCGTGCCCTCGGGGCTCGCGCCGTTGTCGCCGCTGATGTAGATGACGAGCGTATTGTCGAGCTTGCCGATGTCCGCAATCGCCTGGACCACGCGGCCGATCTCGCTGTCCGTATAGGCCAGGAACGCCGCATAGACCTCGGCCTGGCGGATGTAGAGCTTCTTCGCCTCGGGTGAGAGCGTATCCCACTGCGGGATGTCTTGCGGCCAAGCGGTGAGCTTTGCGTTTTGCGGGATGACGCCGAGCTTCCTTTGATTGGCGAAGATGGTTTCACGCAGCTTGTTCCAGCCCTGGTCGAACAGGTGCAAGTCGCTGATCTTCTTGACCCACTCCGGCGTCGGATGGTGCGGCGAGTGCGTAGCGCCGGGCGCGTAGTAGATCATGAAGGGACGGTCGGGCTGAACGTCGTTCAGCATCTTGATGCGTCCGATCGCCTCGTCGGCCATGGCCGTGACCAGATTCCAGCCGGGATTGCCAAGGAAAGGCTGGATCGGTGTGGTGTTGCGGAACAGGTTGTTCGGTTGCCACTGGCTGGTGTCGTCGCCGGCGAAACCGTAATAGTAATCGAATCCCTTGATGGGGCCGGTCGGCCAGTTATGGAAGGGACCCGCCTGGCTCCCTTCCCACTGCGGCACGTTGTGATCCTTGCCGTACCAAGACGTGTCGTAGCCCTGCTGCCGCAGGATCTCGCCGATGGCGACGGCGTCGCGCGGGATGACGCTGTTGTAGCCGGGGTAGCCCGTCGCCTGGTCGACGACGACGCCCGTCGCCACCGAGTGGTGGTTGCGGCCGGTGAGGAGCGCGGCCCGTGTCGGCGAGCACAGCGCCGTGGTGTGGAACGCGGTATAGCGCAGACCGCTCGCGGCGACGCGGTCCAGCGTTGGAGTCGGGATCACGCCGCCGAACGTGGACGGCGCGGAAAAACCAACGTCGTCGGTCATGATCAACAGGATGTTCGGCGCGCCCTTGGGCGGCACGACACGCGCTGGCCAATAGGGCTTCGAGTCTACGGCGTTGGGACTGATCTGCCCCCGGAAGGATGGCGGCGGGTTCGGAAGGTGCCGTCCGTCGATTGTCGTCGTGGCGTCGGGCGAGCCCGGCGTGCCGGTGGTCTGCTGCGCGTTAGCGGTGACCGCAGCCACTGCCAGCAACGCACAGCCGGCGAGCAGTCGATGTGCAAGGGCGAGTACCACCTTCATCATGGATGACCTCCTCAAAGCGCGGCACACGCACGCCGCAGGCGGTCCCCTTGCCAAGCATCGACCCTCGCGCCACGAGGGCCGAAGCGTAAATCTACAACCAACTGCCGCTTGGGCGCAATTGATCTACCTCAATGCCGTCGGCGCGAAAGTGTGCCTGCGGACGGCCTGCGTGCTGGATTTGCGGAGCGGTCGCGGCCTATCGAGTTCAGACGTGTGGACGAAAATTCCTTCGAAGAGGCACAGACCTAGGATATCAAGGCGATTGTTTCCGGCACACAATACCAGTACACGACGGTCTCCGGCTCGGTTCAAAAGGCCTGCAAAATCATCGTTTCTCAGGAGGGGCGGCCGAGTCCTTTCCTGGGCACCATACAATTCTGGATCACAAACGGATCCAGATAGATTAACCCTTTCAAAGTGTTGCGTTGGTATCGGGCCATGAGCCGAGAAAGTGCAATGCGCTGTGTCTTGGGATGGTGCGTCTTGGGCTTGTACCTCTCGATCGGTCTGTGTGCTTCGGCGAGCGCGGCCGCAAGAGGGCATCACAAGTTGCGACATGTCACCGTTCGGCCGGGCCAGGTCACGGCGCCGGTCTACGTCACTCCGAATGGTGTGCGCATCTATCGCGACGACTCCGTTCCCGGCGGCCTGCGGACCGACCACGACGACCCTCCCGCCTATACGATCCATCCAAGTTCGGTGGCGGCTGATCGACGAGCCGGGCTGCTGCTGCGTGGTGCCCTCACACCACCTGCTTCCCCATCCTCTCCGCCACCGCCTTCTGCACGAAGTACATCGCCACCAGCGTGACGATCGTCGTCGTTACGACGACGTAGCCGATCCGGTCGAAATGGATCAGCGCGCCGTCGGGCGCTTGCGCGATGATCGCGCCGGCGAGCACCGAGCCGAGCCCGCCGGAAAGCTGCTGCAGCGAGGCGCTCACCGCGCTGAACGAGCCGCGCTGGTCGGGATCGGGGATCGCCGACATCAGGGCCTGCGACGGGATCATGCGCGAGAAGATGCCGACGAACATCAGGACATTGACGAGGATCGCGGTCGCGAGCGCGACGTGGCCGAGATTTGTGTAGATCAGCACCATGACGACGGTCATCGCGCAGCCGAACACGAAGGTCGGGTATTTGCCGAACGTGTCGCTGGCCCGGCCGACCAGCGGTCCCGTGACGATGCTGAACAGGCCGGAGACGAGATAGATCGTCGGCAGATGCGTGATGTCGATGCCGAGATTGTGCACGGTGAAGGCGCTGGAGAACGGCATCAGCATGTAGCCGCCCGTCGCCAGCAGCGTCGTGACGGTGAAGGCGAGCGTATAGCGCGGCTGGCCGATCGTCGCGATCAGATGGTGGAACGGGTTCTTGTCCTGCTTCAGTTTCAGATGCGCATCGACCGGCTCCATCGCGAAGGCGATGATGGCGATCGCGACGATCGAGACGGCGACGATCGCCACGAAGCAGACATGCCAATTCCAGTGATTGGCGAGAAACAGCCCGGCGGGAATGCCGAGCACCTGGCTCGCGGCGAACGCCGTCTGAATGAAGCCCATCACGCGACCCCGCATCTGCAGCGGAAACAGGTCGGTGACGATGGCCAGCACGACCGAGCCGATCACGCCGCCGAACAGTCCGGTCACGATCCTGCCGAGCAGCAGGACATGGTAGTTCTGCGCGGCGGCGCAGAGCATGGTTCCGAGCGTGAAGCCGACATAGAAGAACAGCAGCAGGCGCTTGCGATCGAAGCGATCGGCAAAGCCGGCGGCGAGGATGCCCGAAATGCCCGCGCTGAACGCGTAGGCCGACACCGCGATGCCGAACTGCCCCGCCGTGATGTCGAGCGCGGGCATCAGGATGGCGCCGAGCGGCGACATGATGATGAAGTCGAGGATGATCGTGAACTGCGTGAATGCGAGCAGCGCGATGAGGAGCGCCTGGTAGCGCGAAAAGCCGCGTTGGCCTTCCTGCGGATCGTCGATAGGCGCAGCGAGCGTCTGTTCGGTCATGTCCACCTGATTCATGGCGAGGGAGGAGGGAGCGCGCGAAACTGGCAAATGGGGTCGGCCGGGACGATGTCCACGGGGCGCATGGCACAAGTTGCGCTGGAATACGAAGCCCGCGCCGGGTTGTGGGATCCAGGCAACAGCCCGCCGGCCGGGGCGCCGTCCACCCCTGCGCGCAACCTTGCTTGCGCGGCCCGCCTGCAATGGCTACATCGCGGGCAATCCAAATGAGCCTATTGTGCCGACACAACCGATTCGATTGAGGTTTTGAGACGCCATGACCGTACGCCTGCACCGCGGCGACCTGCCCGACCTGTCCCGTTACACCGGAGCGGTGGCGATCGACACCGAGACCATGGGGCTGAACCCGCACCGCGACCGGCTCTGCGTGGTGCAACTCTCGCCCGGCGACGGCAGCGCCGACGTGGTGCAGATCCCCAAGGGGCACACCGACGCGCCGAACCTGAAGGCGCTCCTGGCCAATCCGGCCCTCACGAAAATCTTCCATTTCGCGCGGTTCGACGTCGCGGTGCTGTACCAGACCTTCGGCGTCATGACCGGGCCGATCTACTGCACCAAGATCGCCTCTCGCCTGACCCGCACCTATACCGACCGCCATGGCCTCAAGGACCTCGTGCGCGAGGTGCTCAACATCGACCTCTCCAAGCAGCAGCAGTCGAGCGACTGGGGTTCCGACAGCCTCACCGAGCCGCAGCTCGCCTACGCCGCCTCCGATGTGCTGCATCTGCATGCCTTGCGCGAGCGGCTCGACGCCATGCTGGTCCGGGAAGGCCGCAGCCAGCTGGCACAGGCCTGCTTCGACTTCCTGCCGACCCGCGCCTTGCTCGATCTCCAGGGCTGGGCGGAAGAGGACATTTTCGCGCATTCCTGAGGCCCTGCGCGGCGGTTAGCCTGAGGTTGCCGCCCCGTTTCGGACACTTTCGTAACGGCCTGTCGCCGGCTGCATCTTCAGGCGGCGCCGGCTACAATGGGGCGCCCCCCTTTGACCCGGCAAGGCGAGCGACACTTCAGGAGCCCAGGTAGGCAGGAACCCAGGTGAATTCGGCCCAGAATCCCACCTACGACGCCGCGCTTGCGGCGAAGTTCGCCAGCGCGGCGCGCCACAGCCGCCTGGTGCGGATTCTGCGCATCGCGGTGCCGGCTGCGGTGCTGCTGTCCATGGCCGCCATCGTCGGCGTTTCGATCTTCAATCCCTTCCGCATGCTGATGCCGAAGCTGCCGCTCGATTCCGGAAACATGGTGGTGTCGGGCACCAGGATCACGATGGAATCGCCGCACCTCGCCGGTTACACGCCGGACCAGCGGCCCTATGAGCTCTGGGCCAAGACCGCGACGCAGGACATCACCGACCCCGACCACGTCGATCTATCGGACCTGCGTGCGAAGGTACTGATGGAGGATCAATCGACGCTGTTCCTCGATGCCCGCACCGGCCGCTTCGACAACAAGCAGCAGCTGCTCGACCTGCACAAGGACATCCTCCTGCGCACCTCGACCGGCTATGAGGCGCGGCTGAACTCGGCCTTCGTCGACATGGGCAAGGGCACGGTTACCTCGGACGAGCGCGTCGACGTCAAGCTGACCAACGGCACGCTGACCGCGGATCGCTTGCGGATTACCGATGGCGGTGACGTCATCCGTTTCGAGGGCAATGTGGTGATGCACCTGGACAAGCTGGACGAGCCCGCCGCTCAGCCTGCGCCGCCCGAGCCCGCGCCGGCGAAGACACGCGCGCCTCAGAACAAGTCTGCCAATTCAAGATGATTTTCATGATGACCTGTTTTCCGCGCGACGCTGTTGTCAGCAAGGCCGTGCTCGCCGTCGGCCTCGCGCTGCTTGTCACGGGTGCGGCCATTGCACAGAGCACGATGCAAGGCGTGCCCAATGCGATGCAGGGCTTTTCGCAGAACCGCGATCAGCCGATCCAGATCGAAGCGGCCTCGCTGGAGATGCGCGACAAGAAGAAGGAGGCGACCTTCGCCGGCAATGTGAAGGTCGTGCAGGGCGACACCACCATGACCTCGAAGACGCTGGTGGTGTTCTACGAATCGAGCGGCGACAAGGCGGCCGCGCCGCAGCCCGCACCTGCGAAGGGCGCGAAATCGGCGCCGATGCAGTCGGCGACGCCCGGGCCCGGCGGCAGCTCCTCGATCAAGCGGCTGGAGGCGCGCGGCAATGTCGTGGTCACCCAGAAGGACCAGGTGGTGACAGGCGAGACCGCCGTGTTCGACACCAGGACCAACCTCATCACCATGCTCGGCGGCTCGGGCCAGGTGGTTCTGACCCAGTGCAAGAACGTGCTGCGCGGCGACCGCCTGATGGTCGACATGACGACCGGCGTGTCACGTGTGGAATCCGACAACGGCCGCGTGCAGGCATTGCTGCCGCAGGGCGGCAGCAATGATTGCGGCCAAGGGGGACAAGGGGCCAAATCCGGTGCGGCGCCGCCTCTGCAATTGCCAAGTGCAACTAAACAAAAGTAGATTCAATCACTTGTCTCGGGTGCTCCCGATCCGAGGTTGAAGCTTGCCCGGCGAGACTGTATCTAGCGCGCAGGGCTTTCGAAGCGGGGTCCGCCGCTTTTCGGGCGTGTTTCACTGGGCATGAGACATCCCTTCACTGATGCTGCCTCGGCGAATCGAAAGGCCGGTGCGGCAGATCGCGCGAATTCGCGCAGGATCGTCGCGAAAAGGCTAGAAGGCGGGGATGGTCGATCTCTTCAGCATGTTCCGTCGGCGCCCCGCCAAACGCGGCCGGCCAGGATTTGCGCGACAGGACATCACCGCGCTCGGCGACAGCGTCGCCGGCCTCGTGGCCAGTCCCGTCAGGGACGCGCCGCCGATCGCCCGCGACCAGCCGATGCGCGCGCCAGACCAATTCCAAGGGGACTATCAGGCTGACTACCAGGCCGACTATCAAGTCGAGACGCCGCGTCCGCAGGCGGTTCATCCCGTCAGAAGCGCCGCCGCCAGGTCGAACGGTGCCGGCGGGCCGCAGCTCCTGAAGCGGCCCGGCTTCCTGGCTGTGCATAGCGTGGAAAAGAGCTTCGGCAGCCGCCAGGTGGTGCGCGGCGTCAGCATCTATGTGCGCCGCGGCGAAGCCGTCGGCCTGCTCGGTCCAAACGGCGCCGGCAAGACCACCGTGTTCTACATGATCACCGGCCTGATCAAGGCCGACCGCGGTGCGATCGAGCTCGACGGCCACGACGTGACGAAGCTGCCGATGTATCAGCGCGCGCGGCTCGGCATCGGCTATCTGCCGCAGGAAGCCTCGATCTTCCGCGGCCTCACCGTCGAGCAGAACATCCGCGCCGTGCTCGAAGTGGTCGAGCCCTCGCGCAAGAAGCGCGAGCAGCAGCTCGATTCGCTGCTCGACGAGTTCAACATCACGCGCCTGCGCAAATCGCCCTCGATCGCGCTGTCCGGCGGCGAGCGCCGCCGCGTCGAGATCGCGCGCGCGCTGGCGACGCGGCCGAACTACATGCTGCTCGACGAGCCCTTCGCCGGCATCGACCCGATCGCGGTCGGCGACATCCAGGACCTCGTCCGCCATCTCACCAATCGCGGCATTGGCGTGCTCATCACCGACCACAATGTCCGCGAGACGCTCGGCCTCACCGATCGCGCCTATATCGTCTATGCCGGGGAAATCTTGACGGAGGGGACCCCGGATGAAATCGTCGCCGATCCGGACGTGCGCCGCCTTTACCTTGGCGAGGAATTCCGCCTCTAGCCCTTTTTTCCAATTCGTCAAGCCGTGTACATCGGGCTTGGACTAGGATAAGCAAAAATCGGACCAATTTTTGGGAACGGTTCTTGCTTTATGGCGCTCACGCAGAGATTAGAGTTCCGGCAATCGCAGTCGCTGGTGATGACGCCGCAGCTGATGCAGGCGATCAAGCTGCTGCAATTGTCCAATCTCGATCTCACGACCTTCGTGGAAGAGGAGCTCGAGCGCAATCCGCTGCTGGAACGGGCCAGTGACGAGGTCCCGGTGGGAGAGGCTCCGGCCGAGGCCGGGAACTACGGCGATTCCGAGGGTGGCCAGGGCGACGGTCAGGGCGAGGACGGCCTCGGCGGCAGCGCCGACGGTTTCGAGCCGGGCCAGGAAGAATGGATGAGCAAGGATCTCGGCACCCGCGCCGAGATCGAGCAGACCCTGGACACCGGCCTCGACAACGTCTTCTCCGAGGAGCCGGCCGAGGCCGCGGCGCGTAACGCCCAGGATGCCGTGCCGACCACCTATACCGAATGGGGCGGCGGCGCCTCTGGTGACGAAGACTACAATCTCGAGGCTTTTGTCGCGGCCGAGACAACGTTGTCGGATCATCTCGCCGAGCAGCTCGCGGTCGCCTTCACCGCGCCCGCCCAGCGCATGATCGGTCAGTACCTGATCGACCTCGTCGACGAGGCCGGCTATCTGCCGCCCGATCTCGGGCAGGCGGCCGAGCGTCTCGGCGCGACGCAGCAGGAGGTCGAGGACGTCCTCGCCGTGCTGCAAAAATTCGACCCGCCCGGCGTCTGCGCGCGATCCTTGAGCGAATGCCTCGCGATCCAGCTCCGCGAGTTCGACCGCTACGACCCCGCGATGCAGGCCCTGGTCGAGCATCTCGACCTCCTCGCCAAGCGCGACATCGTGGCCCTGCGCAAGATCTGCGGCGTGGACGACGAGGACATCGCCGACATGATCGGCGAGATTCGCCGCCTCAATCCCAAGCCGGGCATGAAGTTCGGCTCGGCGCGCTTGCAAACCATGGTGCCCGATGTCTATGTCCGCCCGGGCCCCGATGGCGGCTGGCATGTCGAGCTCAACAGCGACACCTTGCCGCGCGTGCTGGTCAACCAGACCTATTATTCCGAGTTGTCCAAGAAGGTCGGCAAGGACGGCGACAAGTCCTATTTCACGGACGCGCTCCAGAACGCGACCTGGCTCGTGCGCGCGCTCGACCAGCGCGCCCGCACCATCCTGAAGGTTGCAACCGAGATCGTGCGCCAGCAGGACGGCTTCTTCACCCATGGCGTGGCGCACCTGCGGCCGCTCAATTTGAAGGCCGTCGCCGACGCCATCCAGATGCACGAATCCACGGTGTCGCGCGTCACCGCCAACAAGTATATGGCGACCAACCGCGGCACGTTCGAGCTGAAATATTTCTTCACGGCCTCGATCGCCTCGGCCGATGGCGGCGAGGCGCATTCGGCCGAGGCCGTGCGTCACCACATCAAGCAGCTGATCGATTCGGAGGAGCCCTCCGCGATCCTGTCGGATGACACCATCGTGGAACGCTTGCGCGCTTCGGGAATTGATATTGCCCGCCGCACGGTCGCGAAGTACCGCGAAGCGATGCGCATACCCTCTTCGGTGCAACGCCGCCGCGACAAGCAGAGCGCTCTTGGTAACGTCCTCTCCACCGCATTGTCCGATCGCTCCCGCAACACCGAACCGGCCTGATTGCGCTGGCGCGAAATCGCGCTACTCTCGATTCCCATCGAGACCGATCCAAGCTCGGCACCAACCAAGCGAGGCATCACATGACTCTCCGAATCTCGGGAAAGAGCATCAGCGTCGGCGAGGCCCTGCGCGGCCGCGTTTCCGACCGCACCGACGAGGTGCTGCGCAAATATTTCGACGGCAACTATTCCGGTCACATCACGCTCAGCAAGGACGGCTTCGGCTTCCGCACCGATTGCGCCCTGCATCTCGATTCGGGAATCACGCTGGAGGCCGATTCGAACGCGCCGGATGCCTATGCCAGCGCCGACCAGGCGCTGCTGATGATCGAGAAGCGGCTGCGTCGCTACAAGAACCGGCTCAAGGACCGCTCCGCCCGCAAGGCCCATGCTGCCTCCGAAGCGATGGCAGCGCTCGACGCCACCAGCTATGTGCTGGAAGCGCCCGGAGAGGGCGAGGAGGAAGTCACCGGCTACAGTCCCGTCATCATTGCGGAGCAAACCACGTCGCTGAAGCGGCTCTCGGTCAGCGAAGCCGTCATGGAACTCGACCTCAGCGGGGCACCCTGCCTGGTGTTCCAGCACGGTTCGTCCGGCCGGGTGAACATCATTTACCGCCGGGCGGACGGCAATGTGGGCTGGATTGACCCGCCGGGGGCGAAGGTGGACGGTCAGTCGGACGGTTAGGCCGGAGACCCGGGCCCGTACCATCCCGGCCCTTAACAATGACGGGGCAAAGCCGCATGCGGGAGTTGGCACCGGGATTGCGTTGGAGTAGAAGCCCCCCACATCTGGACCGGGACTAAGTCCGCCTCCTGCTTCATGTTATTGACGCCGGCTCAGCTTGGTCTATCAAGCTGGCCAAATCGGAACCTGACGGTTTAATTCACCTCGGAAACCCTCCATGCCGATTACCGATCTGGTCGCACCCGAGGCGATTCTCCCGGCATTGAAGGTCAACAGCAAGAAGCAGGCCTTGCAGGAGCTGGCGGCCAAGGCCGCCGAGCTGACCGGGCAGAACGAGCGCTCGGTGTTCGAGGTGCTGCTGCAACGGGAGAAGCTCGGCACCACCGCGGTCGGCTATGGCGTCGCCATTCCGCACGGCAAGCTGCCCAAGCTGGAAAAGATCTTCGGCCTGTTCGCGCGGCTCGATCGCCCGATCGACTTCGAGGCGATGGACGGCCAGCCGGTCGATCTCGTGTTCCTGCTGCTCGCGCCCGAAGGCGCCGGCGCCGATCACCTCAAGGCGCTGGCCCGCATCGCCCGCCTGCTGCGTGATCAGGACATCGCCAAGAAGCTCCGCGCCTCGCGCGATGCGCAGGCGATCTATTCGGTGCTTGCCCTGCCGCCCGCGACGGCGGCCTAGGTCGCGCTGGCGATGCCAGGCATCGTCGCGTGCGCTCCGGGCCTCAGCATCGGATAAATCTCAAGCCCTGGGAACGTCGACCGCGCAAGGCGGTCGCGATGGGGCATTAAGGAAAATATTAACCGTGCTTCTGGAAGGTCAGCTCATGGCCAGCCTGCACACCGTAGCGGATTCCGAGGCGTCCGACAGCACGATCTGGAAAGCGCCCGGCGTCGGCGTGGAGACGCTTGCCAGAAACGTGATCCGCAGTTCGATCACCGTCAATGTGATCGCGTCGATGGGCGTCCTCCACCCCGCGTTGCTTCCCGCAGAGTGGAGCTACGTGCAGCAGGCCGTTGCGCTTCTGATGTGGGGCATCTTGATCTACGCCAGCGCCTTCGTACGTCCGCGCGTGAGAGTGCAGCCCAATCCCGATCTCATCGCGCTGGTCGCATTCTATGCTCTCGCCGCCGTTTCCGTTCTCTGGACCAGCCTCGCCGCCGCCGCGATCATGAAGAGCGCGGCGCTCGCGGTGACGACCTTCGGTGCGTACTGCCTCATTACGCGTATCGACATCGACGAGATCGTCGGATCGACGGCGCTGGGGCTCTTCATCCTGGTCGCCGCCTCGGCCTTGTGCGCGGTCTTTGTGCCCGAGATCGGCGTGGACCAGAGCTGGATGCACAAGGGCCAGTGGCAAGGAATATATGAATCGAAGCAGACGCTCGGCTTCATCAGCGCATATCTCATGTTCTTTGCCTGCTATCAGAAGATGACGGGGCAGGGATGGACCGTTTTTCTCGCGACGTTTCTCCTGGCATCGACTTGCGTGATCGCCTCGGAATCTCGTGGTGCCGGTGCCGTTGCCGTTGCCGCGGGTGGACTGCTCGTGACCTCGATGTGGTCGATCCGCTGCATGAGAGTTTACGCGGTGCTGCCGTTCATCATGTGCATCCTGGCCGCCCTGCTGATCCTGTATTTCTATGTGACGGGGTACGATTCCATCCATCTCGGCGAATCGACCATCGATTTCACCGAGCGGACCTTCATCTGGCAGTACGCCATAAGCCATTTCAACGATGCGCCGCTGCTCGGCTTTGGCATCAACGGATTCTGGACGCGTCCTTCGATCTACGACTATTTCAACCAGAACCATGGCTGGGTGCTCGACAATTATCATAGCGGTTACATCGCGGTGGCGATTGAAACGGGGTTTCTGGGATACGTTCTGTTCGTCGCGAGCGTCTATCTGTTCTCGGAAAAGGTCCTGTATCTGATCGCCACCCGGTCGATCGATCGTCGCCACTGCGCGCTCATCATCGGATTCGTCGTCCTCAGCTTTCAATCGAACTTCACGGAGACGATGTTCCTTCGTTCGACGATGTTCACGTCGGTGCTGCTCGTCGCATTCTTCTTTGCAGTGTGCAGGCCGGTGCCGCAGCAAACCCTGCAGCAATGATGGAGGACGCAGGATGAATGCCATCTGCGCCCGCTGGCCGGTAGCTTTCGGTCTCGCCCTGGCAATGTCGATGCTTGCGATCTGCTCCCAGGCCGAGGCAGCCGGGCAGGGCACCGCGCCTGCTCCTCCGAAATTGGGGCGCGGCATCAACATCCTTGGCTACGACGGCATCTGGGAGGGAGGCCGGAACGCGCCGTTTCGTCTGGACAACCTCACTGCGATCAGACGCGCCGGCTTCTCGCACGTTCGGATCAACTTCTTCGGCTTCAAGTTCATGGGCCCCGGGAATCTACTGGATGAGATCGTCTTGAGGCGGCTTGATGCCGTCATCGAGGAGGTGCTCGCCCGAAAGCTCATCCCCATCCTGGACGAGCACGATACCCATGTCTGCCAGCGCGACGTCTCCGAGTGCACCGAGAAGCTGAAAGCGTTCTGGACGCAGATCGCCGCGCGCTATGCCGAAAAATATCCGAAGCTTGTCTTCGAGGTCCTCAATGAGCCGGGCGGGCAGATGACGTCCGCCAGCTGGAACACCCTGCTGAACGAGTGTCTCGGCATCATCCGCGCGACCAACCCCACGCGGACCGTCACTGCCGCCGTCCTCAACGTCGACGACATGCCTGTCGACGACCTGGTCCTGCCGTCGGACGACCGAAACCTCATCGTGACGTTTCACTATTACGCGCCGATCCGCTTCACCCATCAGGGCGCACCGTGGTCGCCGACGTTCTCGCGAATCGGTCCGCTTGATTGGGGCACTGCGGAGGACGAAAGCAAGGCTCGCGCCGATTTCGAGAAGATCCGGTCCTGGTCCGAAAGGGAGAAGCGCCCGATCTATCTCGGCGAGTTCGGCGTGTACGAGGCCGCTCCAGCCGAAGCACGGACGAGATATCTGTCGTTCGTGGCGCGAAGTGCGGAGCGGCTCGGCTGGGCATGGGCCTACTGGCAGTTCGACCACGATTTCGCGGCCTTCGACAGCGAGCGCCAAGCCTGGAAGCCGGAGATCATCCGGGCGCTGATTCCCGCGGCGCGTTGAAAGCGGAAGGTTCGCGAGTTGAGCTTCGCCGCGCCGGGCTGTGTCCGCAAGCGCTATTCCGGCGATGCGCTGCATCGTCCGGTCAGCGCTGCGCTGCAGAGCCGGGGCCCATGTCGCAGACCGTGTCGTGGCTTCCCGGATCCCGGCTCTGCGCCGCAACGCCAGAAGCGTTGCAGCGCGTCCGGGACACGGGAGAGATGCGCGCCATTGTCACGCTTCGTGGGCGCCGCTCGTGCGCTTCAGCAGACCGTCGGCAGCAGGTGCCGGACTTCGTCGAGCAGTTCGGGAACCGCCGTCCTATCGCCCGCGAGATGCTTGAGCAGCGCGCTCTGGAATAAACCGTCGAACAGCGCATAGAGCGCGCCTGGCGACGACGCGGGCCGCTTGCCGCCGAACTCGGCATAGCGAGAGGCAATGCGCCAGATCATCGCTTCCAGGCTCTTGTCGATCTCGAGTACATCCTTGCGAAACGCCGGCTCGAACATCGCCTGCGAGCGCAGGTCGTACCAAAGCCGGTGCATGCGGGCTTCGTTCTGCAGCGTTGCTGCGAGCTTGGCGAGGAAGCCCTCCGTCAATTCGTCGCGGCTCGTTGCTGTTGCGACGACCTCGTCATAGCGTGTCACGCACTTCGCCTTGTAGTGGCGAACGCAGCAGCAGATCAGGTCGAGCTTGTCGCTGAAATAATAGTGGAACACGCCGTGCGTGAACGCCGAGTTCTGCGCGATCTCCCGCAGGCTGGTCCGGGCGAAGCCGAGCTCTCCAAGCGTTTCGAGCGCGGCCTCGGCAAGCTCGATGCGTCGCGCGTTGAACTTCTCGTCGCGCAGCGCTTCGGCCGCCTCGGCCACACGCCGGGCCGCCCCCGTCACCTGCCGCGCCATCTCGTCCCTTCCTCAGTCCAGTTCTTACAAGGACTTATACCGCGCCGACCGCGGAATAACCCAATCCCATCACAATCACCCTCTTAGACAACTGTCAAATTCGAACTTGACAAATGTCAAGATTCTGGCGGAGGTTCGCGTCAATAAATTTGGACAGTCGTCAAGACGTCCGACCATGGAGGAACGCTTCGCTGGGTGCGGTCGAAAGGCCTGCGTCCATCGACTTGGTGCGCGCCAATTCGCGCAGCACGAATCAATCACCAGCAACGGAGGAGTGCGTCATGAGTGGGAAGAGCCTTGCAGGCAGGAAAGCCCTGGTCACCGGCAGTGCCAGGGGAATCGGCGCGGCCACCGCGCAGGCGCTGGCGCGCGCCGGCGCCTCGATCATGATCGCCGACATTCTGGAGGAGGCCGGCCGCGCCAGCGCGGCTGCGATCGCAAAGGAAGACGTCGCGACGGGCTTCGTCCAGCTCGACGTCACCGACGACGCGCAATGGGAGCGGGCGGTGGCCAAGACTGTCGCCACCTTCGGCGGCTACGACATCCTCATCAACAATGCCGGCATTGAGATCACGTCGCTGGTCAGCGAGATCAGGGCCGAGGATGCGCGGCGGATGTGCGACGTCAACATCGTCGGCACCGTGCTCGGCATGAAGCACGCCTTCCGCGCGATGCGGCCGGGCGGAGCGGCGGGCAAAGGTGGCGCAATCGTCAACATCGCTTCTGTCGCGGCGACGATCGCCTTCCCGAGCATCGCGGTCTATTCGGGCACCAAATCCGCGGTCGATCGCATGACACGGGTCGCGGCGATGGAGGCCGGCAAGCTCGGCTATGGCGTGCGCGTCAACTGCATCTATCCCGGCTTGATCCCGACCGACATGGGCCTGCAGCTGGCCAACGACATCGTGAAGATCGGTCTTGCGCCCGACGTCGACGCCGCGGTCGGCTCGGTGGTGGAGCAGACGCCGCTCGGCAAGCTCGCAGAGGTCGGCGACATCGCCGACGCGGCGGTGTTCCTGTGCTCGAACGAGGCGCGCTTCATCACCGGCGTCGGACTGCCGGTCGATGGCGGCATGGGAATGTAGCAGAGAACCCGACAACGAACATTTCGGAGGAACGAGAATGACCGCGAAGAAGCCCGTCATCGTCTATGGCGCGTCCGGCTACACCGGCCGCCTGGTCTGCGAATACTTACGCGAGTACAACATCCCCTTCATCGCCGCCGGCCGCAGCGCGGAGAAGCTCAACGCCGCAATGAAGGCAAACGTGGCCGGCATCGAGACTGCCGACTACGAGGTGGTGGAAGTGCCGCACACCGTGAGCGCACTGACGGAATTGTTCAACGGCGCCTCCGTGGTGCTCAACACCGTGGGCCCCTTCGCCAGGTTCGGAGGCGAGGTGGTGCAGGCGTGTTGGGCTGCCCGATGCCACTACACTGACACCACCGGCGAGCAGGACTGGCTGATCATGCTCGAGCAGGAGTGGGGCACCAAGTTCGCCAATGCCGGCCTGCTGCTCGCGCCGGGTATCGCGCAGATGTACACCACCGGCGAGATCGCTGCGCAGCTCTGCCTGGAGACGCCCGGCCTCGACACATTGGATATCGCCGTGTTCTGGGGCGGCAGCCCGACCATCGCCTCGACGCAGACCATCCTGGTCAACGCCGCGATGGCAAAGGCCTACTATCTGGAACAGAACAAGTATGTCGAGCATCAGGTGGATGCCGGTCTGTACAACCTCGCCATCCCCGGCCAGCATGAGCTCGCACTGGCGCTGCCCTGGGGCGGCACCTCGCACCCGGTGTGGTTCAAGCGCGATCCGCGCGTGGCCAACGTGAAGGTGCTGGGCGGCGTCTTCAATCGCGCGCTGATGCTGGGCGTGCCGCAGATCGTCGCCGCCGCGCTGGACGCGACCAAGGACATGAACCCCGACGACCGCTACGCCGCGTTGGCGCAGACTGCCGCCGGCGTGATGAACAGCATGCCGCCGCGCGAGAACCCGCGCGTCAACAAGTCGCTGGATTCGGTGCATGCCTCCGGCCCGTTGGGGCGCGCGCACTGCGTCATCAACGGCAACAGCAACTACAAGCAGACCGGCTTGCTGCAGGCCTATGCCGCGGCGCACCTGCTGCAGCAGCCGCCCAAGCGCGTGGGCTTCGCCTCCGGTTGCCAGGCGTTCGGTCACCACGAACTGCTCGGCCAGCTGCGCAGCTTCGGGCTGGTCAGCAGACCGATCCTCACCGTGTACGACTGAGCAAGGATGGCGGGTGGCGCGGTGGGCGCGTCACCCGCCGGCGTTTCGGGGATTGATCATGCGCTTCATCGATTACCTGGACAAAGGTGCCTCGCTTGGCGCTGATGCGCCGTGCCTGACCATGGACGGGCGCGACCTCAGCTATCGCGAGGTGCAGTTGCTGAGCTACCGCGTCGCGCGCGGGCTCGCGCGATCGGGTATTGCTGCTGGCGAGAAGGTCGCTATCCTTTCCGGCAACGATCCGGTCGCGTTTGCATGCGTGTTCGGCATTTCCCGCGCGGGCTCGGTCTGGTGTCCGATCAATCCGCGCAACGAGGCGGCCGAAAACCGGCTCATCCTCGACCAATTCGACTGCAGCCTGCTGCTGTTTCATTCAAGCTTCGCGCCGATGGTCGAGGCGGTACGTGCAGAACTGCCGAAGCTGCGCGTCCTCGTCTGCCTCGATGCCGAGTTGCCCTTCGCGCCCTCATTCGACAGCTGGCTCGCTGGCCTTGCCGCCGACCAATATCAACGTGCGACGGTCGACGATCTCGCGATGCTTCCCGGCACCGGCGGCACCACCGGAAAGCCGAAGGGAGTCATGCTGTCGGGTCGCAACATCGAGGCCATGACGGCACTGACGCTGATGGGCTATCCCTTCAAGGGCCGTCCCATCTATCTCGCGCTCGCGCCGCTCACCCACGCGGCGGGCGTGTTGTGTTTCCCAATCATGACGCTCGGTGGGCGCGTCGTGATCATGCACCACCCCGACATCGCCGAATTCCTCGATTTGATCGAGCGCTACCATGTCACGCACACCTTCCTGCCGCCGACCGTGATCTACATGCTGCTCGATCATCCCAGGCTCGACTCCGCGGAGCTCGGGTCTCTGCAATGCTTCTGGTATGGCGCGGCACCGATCTCGGCCGCACGGCTTGCGGAGGCGCTCCGGCGCATCGGGCCCATGGCGCAGTTGTTCGGTCAGACTGAAGCGCCGATGATGATCTCGATGATGGCACCTGACGAGCATTACAATGCCGATGGCACGATCGCGATGGAGCGCCTCGCCTCGGCAGGGCGGATCAGTCCGTTGGTGCAAGCCGGCATCATGGATGGCGACGGCAATCTGCTGCCGACCGGTTCACGCGGCGAGATCGTGGTTCGCGGCTCGCTGGTGATGGAAGGCTATTACAAGAATCCCGAGGCGACGGCGGAGGCTTCGGCGCATGGCTGGCACCACACTGGCGACATCGGCTACATCGACGACGATGGCTACCTCTATATCGTCGATCGCGCCAAGGACATGATCATCACCGGCGGGTTCAACGTCTACTCGATCGAGGTCGAGAACGCGCTGCGGTCGCATGAGGCGGTCCAGGATTGCGCTGTGATCGGCCTTCCGGACGAGAAATGGGGTGAGCGGATCGTCGCCGTGGTGCAGCTGCGCGCCGGACAGAGCGTCGACACGACGGTGCTGGCGGCCTTCGTCAAGCAGCGGATCGGCAGCGTCAAGACACCGAAACAGATCGAAGTCTGGGACGATCTGCCCCGTTCCAAGGTCGGCAAGGTCCTCAAGCCGGATATCCGTGCGCGGCTGGCCTCGCGCTCTTAGCAGGTGCCCAAAGAAAACGCGGGCCGCCTCGATCGAGGCATGCCCGCGCATTGAATTCGTCAGTCGCGCGTGAAAGCGCGTGCGCTCAGTGCACGCTCACCGCTTGCAGCTCGTTGCTCCAGGCGTTGGCGATCGCAGCTTCCCGGCTGTCGGTCAGCATGATCGGCGTGCCGTCGGCGGCGTGGAGCGCGAACAGCTTGAGGCCCGGCGCAATCTTGGGCGCCTCGGGGAACAGGTCCGGCACGTCCTCGGAACGGATCTGCTTCACATAGGCGATATGGCCTTCGCCCAGGGTTGCCAGTGTCTCCGGAGAGACGTTCTTGGCTTCATATTCGAACGCAACGTGACCTTCACTCATGGTCTCGACTCCTCTGGAACACTAAGCGGTCGAGTCCGCTACTCGTTCCATTATTCGTGCTCATTGATAGCGATTGTCTTAACGATCCGCTCCGGTTCAGGCCGGGCCAGATCGATCGACAACAGCCCGTTCTTCAGATCCGCACCCAGCACCAGCATCCCCTCCGCCAGCACGAAGGTGCGCTGGAAGTGGCGCGCGGCGATGCCGCGATGGATATATTGCCGGGTCTTGTCGTCCTGCTGCCGCCCGCGGATCACGAGCTGGTTTTCCTCAATGGTTACATCGAGTTGGTCGCGGGTGAATCCGGCAACCGCCAGCGTGATGCGCAACCGCTCGGGCTGGCCGTCCGAACCGCCGCACCTCTCGATATTGTAGGGAGGGTAGCCGTCGGCGCCTTTGACGACGCGGTCGAGCACGCGCTCGATCTCGTCGAAGCCCAGCAGGAAGGGACTGGAGAGCGTTGGAACACGAGACATAGTTTACAAAGTCCTCGCAGAAGCGACTTTGGTGTTTCAGGGCCCGTCAAGGCACCCCTTGATCAGCAATATGGGCATATCTCTGTGTGGGTTCAAGGACGTAGGGCGAGGCTGTGGATGGGGCATTGCACCGTCAGATGCCTCTGGATCGTCATGGCCGGGCTTGTCCCGGCCATCCACGACCTTGCTCGCGGCGCCAAGAACGTGGATGCCCGGGCCTTTGCCTCGCCGAAGCGGCTTCGGCCGCGCAGGCGGGACAAGCCCGGGCATGACGAAGTTGCGGGCGAATTACCCTAATAAAAACAGACCCCCTTCTACTGTGCATGGGGTTGTTTTCGCGGTTTTGAATAGGCAGCCCCTCGGAATCCCTCAGGCCTCGATCCGCTTGCGCCCGTCGGCGCTGAACAGATGCAGCTTCGTCCGCGTCGCCGCGACACGAATCTTCTGGCCGATGGCGGGGGCTTCAGTTCCGGGAATGCGGACGATGATCTCGCCCGGCGGCAGCTCGCCGGGGGTGGCGGCGACGTGCTGCTCTTCCTGCTCGCGGGAGCCGTACACGAAGGTTTCGGCGCCGACACGCTCGATCGCCTCGACTGTGAGCGGCAAGGCGACGCCGCCGGCCGGCGTCTCGCCGGTGATGACGAAATCTTCTGGGCGGATGCCTAGGATGCCGGCCTCGCCCGCGCTGCCGCCGAGCTGTGATTTGATCTCCTCGGGGCGCGTCGACATCAAATTCATCGGCGGTGCGCCGATGAAGGAGGCGACGAAGGTGGTCGCCGGCTTCTCGTAGATCGCGAGGGGATTGCCGACCTGCTCGACCTGGCCGCCGTTCATCACGACGAGAATGTCGGCGAGCGTCATCGCCTCGAGCTGGTCGTGGGTGACGTAGATCGACGTGGTGTTGAGCCGGCGCTGCAGTTTGCGGATCTCGACCCGCATCGCGATGCGCAGCTTGGCGTCGAGATTGGAGAGCGGCTCGTCGAACAGGAACACCTTCGGCTGGCGCACGATGGCGCGGCCCATGGCGACGCGCTGGCGCTGGCCGCCGGAGAGCTGGCGCGGCTTGCGCTCCAGCATGGCGGACAGCTCGAGCACGCGCGCGGCTTCCTCGACGCGGGTCTTGATCTCGGCTTCCGCCATGCCGCGGTTGCGCAGGCCATAGGCCATGTTGTTGTAGACGCTCATATGCGGATAGAGCGCGTAATTCTGGAACACCATCGCGATGTCGCGGTCGGCGGGCTCGATCTGGTTGACGATTCGACCGCCGATGTCGATCTCGCCGCCGGTGACCGTTTCGAGTCCCGCGACCATGCGCAGCAGCGTGGATTTGCCGCAGCCGCTTGGTCCGACCAGCACGCAGAACTGTCCGTCGCCGACATCGACATCGACGCCCTTGATGGCCTCGAAGCCGCCGGGATAGGTCTTGCGGACGTTGCGCAGGGTGACGTTAGCCATGGGTTGCACCGGCGAGTAGCGAATAGTGAATGGCGAATGGGGAAGGTGTCATACGTAAGGCGGACGTAGCGACCCCATTCGCTACTCGCCACTCGCTATTCGCCATACTCACTTTTCCGTCTCGACCAGTCCGCGCACGAACAATTTCTGCATCACGACGACAACAAGGACCGGCGGCAACATCGCCAGCACGGCAGTTGCCATCACGATCGGCCATTCGGTCAGCGCGTCGGTGGTGGTGATCATCTTGCGGATGCCGATCTGGATGGTCTGCATGTCGTCGCGCGTGGTGATCAGCAGCGGCCAGAGATATTGATTCCAGCCGAGGATGAACAGGATCACGAACAGCGCCGCCATGTTGGTGCGCGACAGCGGCAGCAGCGTATCCCAGAAGAAGCGCAACGGGCCGGCGCCGTCGATGCGCGAGGCCTCCAGCAATTCGTCCGGCACCGTCATGAAGAACTGGCGGAACAGCAGCGTCGCCGTGGCCGATGCGATCAGCGGCAGCGACAGGCCGGCATAGCTGTCGAGCATGTGCAGGTCGGCGACGATCTTGTAGGTCGGATAGATGCGGACCTCGACCGGCAGCATCAAGGTGATGAAGATGAGCCAGAAGATCGGCATCCGGAACGGGAAGCGGAAATACACGATCGCATAGGCCGAGATGATCGAGATCGCGATCTTGCCGACCGCGATCAGCAGCGCCATCACCAGCGAGTTCAGCATCATGTTGCCGACCGGCTCCCCGGG
>NZ_AJQE01000121.1 GCF_000261685.1 Bradyrhizobium genomosp. I (2014)
AAGATCGTCTGGTAGTATGTCTCGAAGAAATGACCGCCGGGCAGCAGCGACATCTGCCCGTTCGCGATCAGCGCGTTGTCCTGGGTCGAGGCCACGAGCGCGATGTAGACGGGGAACGCGACGATCGCGATCCCGATCCAGAGGATGAAATGGGCGACGTAGCGCCTGATGCCCTCGTCCTCGACCATCAGTAGGTCACCTTGCGTTCGACGAAGCGGAACTGGATTCCCGTCAGCACGATGACCATGACCATCAGGATCACCGATTGCGCCGCCGAGCTGCCGAGATTGCCGCCGAGCAGGCCGTCGGAATAGACCTTGTAGACCAGCGTCTCCGTCGACTTGCCGGGGCCGCCGCGCGTCATGGTGTCGATGATGCCGAACGTGTCGAAGAAGGCGTAGACGATGTTGACGACCAGAAGAAAGAAGATGGTCGGCGACAGCAGCGGGAAGGTCACCGTCCAGAACCTGCGCATCGGGCGCGCGCCGTCGATCGCGGCGGCCTCGAGCACGCTGCGAGGGATGCTCTGCAGGCCGGCGAGGAAGAACAGGAAATTGTAGGAGATCTGCTTCCACGCGGCGGCGAGGATGATCAGCGCAGCGGCCTGGTCGCCGTCGAGCAACGGATTCCAGTCGACGCCGAGGGCGCGCACATAGCGCGAGAGCACGCCCAGCGAGGGATGCAGCATGAAGATCCAGAGCACGCCGACGACCGGCGGCGCGACCGCATAGGGCCAGATCAGCAGCGTGCGGTAGAGCATCGAGCCGCGCAGCGGCTTGTCCGCCATCACGGCGAGCAGCAGCGCAAACGACAGCGACGAAACGGCGATCGCGAACGAGAAGAAGAAGGTCCGCACGATCGCCTCGAAATAGGCGCGGTCCTTCAGAAGCTCGAGATAATTGTCGAACCAGACGAAGCTCGTCGACAGGCCGAAGGCGTCCTGCAGCAGGAAGGACTGGATCACCGCCTGCAACGCCGGCCAGTAGAAGAAAATCAGGACGATCCCGAGTTGCGGCGCAACCAGCGCGTAGGGCAACAGCTTGGATTGGAAGATGGCTTGCTTTTGCATGATGCCCCGGGGCGGCAGGCCGGGTGACCGGCCTGCCGCTGATCGCCCTACTTCACGGCGGTCTTTTCGAACTGCCGCAGCATCGTGTTGCCGCGCTCGACGGCCGCGTCCAGCGCCTGCTTGGCGGTCTTCTTGCCGGCCAGCGCCTGCTCGATTTCCTCCGACCAGACGTCGCGCAGCTGCACCATGTTGCCGAGGCGCAGGCCGCGCGAGTTCTCGGTCGGCTCCTTGTTGGTCAATTCGAGCAGCGGGGTCTCGAGATAGGGCTGGTCCTTGTAGAACCCTTCCGCCTTGGCCTTCGCGTAAGCTGCCTTGGTGATCGGGAGATAGCCGGACGACTTGTGAATATAGACCTGACGATCCGTATCAGAGAGGAAGGTCAGGAACTTCGCCACACCCTTGTATTCTTCAGCCGACTTGCCGCCCATGATCCAGAGCGAAGCGCCGCCGATGATCGAGTTCTGCGGCGCGCCCTTGACGTCGGGATAGTAGGGCATCGGCACCGCGGTGAAGTTGAACTTGGCCTGCGCCTTGACGTTGCCGAAGAAGGCCGACGAGGTCAGGTAGAGCGGGCATTCGCCCGAGGTGAAGCGGCCTTCGCCGGTGTTGGTGCGGCCGGCATAGTCGTAGGTCTTGTCCTTCTGGAGCTCGACGAGCTTCTCGAGGTGCTTGACCTGGACCGGGCCGTTGAACTCGAGCACGGTATCGAAGCCGTCGAGGCCGTTGGCCTTGGTCGAGAGCGGCACGTTATGCCAGGCGGAGAGCTGCTCGAGATTGACCCAGGTCACCCATGAGTTGGAGAAGCCGCAGGTGGGATGACCGTTGTCGTGCAGCTTCTTGGCGGCGTCGAACACTTCGGGCCAGGTCTTGGGGATCGCGACATTGGCCTTCTTCAGCTCGTCGAGGTTGACCCACATCACGGTCGACGACGAGTTGAATGGGAAGGACAGCATCTCGCCCTTCGAGGTCGAATAGTAGCCGGTGATCGCGGGCAGATAGGCCTTCGGATCGAACTTCTCCCCGGTCTCGGCCATCAGCTTGTAGACCGGCTTCACGGCGCCGGTCGCGGCCATCATGGTCGCGGTGCCGACTTCGAACACCTGCATGATATGTGGGGCGTTGCCGGCGCGGAACGCCGCGATACCCGCGTTCATCGTGTCGGCGTAATTGCCCTTGTAGGTGGGAACGACCTTGTAGTCGGTCTGCGACGCGTTGAAGTCGTTGGCGAGCTTGACGATGACGTCGTTGTTGGCGCCGGTCATCGCGTGCCACCACTGGATTTCGGTCACAGCCAGCGCCGGCGACGCGCCGAGACCAACCGTGAGTGCAACAGCCGCAGCCGTGCCAAAATGTCGAAGAGCCATCAAGAAAACCTCCCTTGCCCGTCACTGAAGAAGCGCTTGCGCTAGCAGCGCGATATGACGTTCACATGACTGTGTAAGCGGGAGAAACGAAAGCGGCAAGCGCTGGAAAAGGGAAGCCGGAAAATAGGCGAAGACGTGCGCGCGGCCGTTCGCGGTGCACATGCGTAGACGCGCCGCAGTGCGGCATTGGTTCATTCAGGCAGGGAGAGCGCCGTCAGCGCGGAATGACGTGAGGTAACGGATGCGGCGCCCTTGACCTCTCCCGCTTGCTTGCGGGAGAGGGAGCGCACCTGCGCCGCCGCTCGACTTGCTCTGATCGACTACCGCTTGCGCTCGGGGCCGCAGACCGTGCCCTTCTCGACCATCGCGTCGATCTCGGCCTTGGAGTAGCCGAACTCGCCGAGCACCTCGGCCGCGTGCTGGCTGAATTTCGGCGGCAGCCGGCGCAGGCTCGGCTTTGAGCGATCGAGCCGGATCGGCGAGGCGACGCCCTTGTACCAGTCTTTCTCGATAATATCGCCACGGTAGATCGTGTGCGGATTCTTCAACGCCTGGTCGATCTTCTGCACCGGGCCGGCGGGCAGGCCAGCGGCGAGCAGGCGGTTGCACAGCGGCTCGGCCTCGTGCTGGCTGAACACCGCGGCAAGCTCGGCACGCAGCGCCTCGCGATTGGCGATACGGTCCTTGTTGCGGGCAAAGCGCGGGTCGGTGCCGAGCTCGGGCTTGCCGATCTCCTTGGCGAGCTTGCGGAAGGTGCCGTCATTGCCGACACCGATGAAGATGTTGTCGGTCTTGGTCGGGAAGATCGCGTAAGGCACGAGGTTCGGGTGCTCGTTGCCGGTGAGCGAGGGCGGCTTGCCGTGCATGAAATAGTTCGCGGTGTGCGGATGCATGATGGCAAGGCCGGTCTCGTACAGCGTCGTCTCCAGGAACTGGCCCTTGCCGGAGCGTTGCCGCTCCGAAAGCGCCATCAGGATGCCGATTGCAGCATAAAGGCCGGTGGTGATGTCGACCAGCGGCACGCCGATCCGCATCGGCCCGCTCTCGGGCGAGCCGGTCGCCGCGATCATGCCGGTCATGGCCTGGATGATGGCGTCATAGCCGGGATTGCCGCCGCGCGGCCCGTCGGCGCCGAAGCCGCAGATCCGGCAATGCACGAGGCGCGGGAATTTTTCGCGCAAGCTCTCGTTGCCGATGCCCCATTTTTCCAGCGTGCCCGGCTTGAAATTCTCGATCAGGACGTCGGCCGTCTCCAGCATCTTGAGCAGCACGGCGCGGCCGCCCTCGGAGGCGAGGTCGAGGCCGATCGAGCGCTTGTTGCGGTTGATGCCGACGAAATAGGCCGCGTCCTCCTCGTGGAAGGGAGGGCCCCATTCGCGCACCTCGTCGCCCGCGGGCGGCTCGACCTTGATCACGTCGGCGCCATGGTCGGCGAGGATCTGGGTGCAGTAGGGACCGCCGAGGACCCGCGTGAGATCGATGACGCGCAATCCGCTCATGGCACCTGTGGCGGCTTCAGAACTCATGCCTTCGCTTCTCCTGTGTCGACGCTTGATCACAGGCCTAGCGAGGTTTGCCAGGGGCAGCAATGGCTCCCGGAGTAGGGCCGCATGCACCGGCGCGCGTCAATCCCGCGGCGTGGCAAAACAGCGAAGCGGCCGGCCCGAGGGGGATCCCGGGCCAGCCCATCCGCCGTTCCGGTCAGACGACCGTGAGGCGAACGTCGACATTGCCGCGCGTGGCATTGGAGTACGGGCACACCTGGTGGGCCTTCGCGACCAGCGCCTCGGCCTCAGCGCGGGCAAGGCCCGGCAGCGAGACGGCCAGATCGATGTCGAGACCGAAGCCGCCTTCCGAGCGCGGGCCGATGCCGACGGTGGAGGTGACGGAGGTGTCGGGGGGGACCTTCGGGCCGCCCTGCGAAGCCACGAACTTCATCGCGCCGATAAAGCAGGCGGCATAGCCGGCCGCAAACAGCTGTTCGGGATTGTTGCCGGCGCCGCCGGCACCGCCGAGCTCCTTCGGCGTAGTGAGCTTGACGTCGAGCGCGCCGTCGAGGGTCGCAGCGTGGCCGTCGCGGCCGCCGGTCGCCTTGGCGCTGGTCTTGTAGAGCACGTTCACGGACATTGTGGTCTCCTGCGTCCCGGGATGGGGTGCGGTCTTTATTGCAGGCAATTAGATTGTGCGCAATTGAAAATGTGACGTCTCACATTTAATTGTTTGCAATTGAATGTGCCGCCGACCGGCCCCACAATGCGGCTGAACCTCGTGAGATTCTCCAATGGCCCGGAAATCATCGGCAGCGGACGCGCCGCTGCGGCTCGACAACCAGATCTGCTTCGCGGTCTATTCCGCCGCGCATGCGTTCAACCGCGTCTACAAGCCGCTGCTCGACCGGCTCCGCCCG
>NZ_AJQE01000122.1 GCF_000261685.1 Bradyrhizobium genomosp. I (2014)
CTGACCTATCCGCAATATCTGGTGATGCTGGTGCTGTGGGAGCGCGACGACGTGCCGGTCAAGGACATCGGCGAGAAACTGTTTCTGGATTCGGGCACGCTGACGCCGCTGCTCAAGCGGCTCGAGGCCGCCCATCTCGTCAGGCGCAGCCGCTCGCGCGAGGACGAGCGTCAGGTGCTGATCGCGCTGACGCCGCAGGGATACGCGCTCAAGGAAAAGGCCCGCGCCGTGCCACAGTCGATCCTGGCGGCGTCGGATTGCTCGGTGTCGCAGCTGGTCGCGATGAAGGACGAAATCGTCGCGCTGCGCGACAGGCTGAATGCGGTGATCGGGGAGTAGGGGTTAGCAGAGCCGCTTTTTCGAGAAGGCGCGACCGGAGTGTGATTTGAGGTATTTTTCGAATGCCAAGGCCTTCAGCTTATCAGGGAATGCGCAGTACCAGACCAGCTTCCACGGCACGAACTTGGCGGTGTGAGCGGATTTGCCGGCATTGTGCTCCGGGAGACGTCGCTTCAGATCTTCCGTGGCGCCAATGTATTCCTGGTCGGGGAACTCGATGCTCCGGATGATGTAGACATACCACATCGATGTCTCGCGGCTGGGTAGCCGGATGGGAAGTCGAGGAAATCAGAACGTGAGGCAGTCCGTCTTCGCCCTACGGGCCTACGCCGGACACCACGCTTCACCCTTCAGGCTCCGCGCGGCTGCGCCACGCGTAGCCCGAAGGGCGAAGCGTGGTGGAGCCAGGCGGGATCGAACCGCCGACCTCTTGCATGCCATGCAAGCGCTCTCCCAGCTGAGCTATGGCCCCTTAGTCCTAAACCGGGGTGAACCTGGTTGATCACCCCGGACCGGCGAGCCCAGCGACTCGCGCGGTGCACCCTTTTTCACAGATCAGGGCTGATCTCAAGTCTCTTCATCACCTCCGACATCACCAATGATGTCGGTGACGTCCTCGTCGCCCTCTTCCTCGTCGGCAATGAAGGTCGAATCATCGTCATCATCGTCGTCGATGGTCTCATCGACCTCGATATCGTCCTCGGATTCGGGCACGACGGCCTTGACCTTGCCGGTGTTCTCCTCGGCATCGGCCTCCTCGAGGGAGACCAACTCCTCGGTCTCCGCCGGCTCCGGCGCGGTGTCCTGGGCCATGCTGCGGGCCTCGGCGCCGCGGGGCGCACGGGCGGGGGCGATCGGGGCAATAGGCACCACCTCGCCGGTATAGGGCGAGATCACCGGATTCTTGTTGAGGTCGTAGAACTTCTTGCCCGTGGTCGGGCAAATACGTTTGGTTCCGAGTTCTGACTTGGCCACGGCAGGAATCCTGGGAATGTCTGAAAAGCGGTGCTTCACTTGGCTAGTTGGCGGCCCGCTGTCAATAGCGCATTACGGGAGAACGACATGCCCGTGACGGGGTGCGGACCATGTGGTACCTGCGCGCCAGCCCACAGGGCCTATTCAAGGACACAATCTTGACCCATTCCGACCAACCGAGGCCGCTCCAGTCTCGCGCCAGCGGTCCCCTGACCGGGAAAGTACGGGTGCCCGGAGACAAGTCGATCTCCCACCGTGCCCTCATCCTGGGCGCGCTCGCGGTCGGCGAGACCAGGATTTCGGGCTTGCTGGAGGGCGAGGACGTCCTCAACACGGCCAAATCCATGCAGGCGCTCGGCGCAAGGGTCGAGCGCATCGGCGATTTCGCCTGGAAGGTGCAGGGCGTGGGTGTCGCCGGCTTCGCCCCGCCCAAGGCGCCACTGGATTTCGGCAATTCCGGCACCGGCTGCCGGCTGGTCATGGGCGCCGTCGCCGGCTGCCCGATCTCGGCGGTGTTCGACGGCGATGCCTCGCTGCGCAGCCGCCCCATGCGCCGGATCCTCGATCCGCTGGAAAAGATGGGCGCCCGGGTCGTGCTTGGGGGCGAGGGCGGCCGTCTGCCGCTGACACTCCAGGGCGCGCGTGATCCGCTGCCGATCACCTACAAGACCCCGGTCGCCTCGGCCCAGATCAAGTCGGCCGTGCTGCTGGCGGGCCTGGCTGCGCCGGGCACCACGACCGTGATCGAGACCGAGGCCAGCCGCGACCACACCGAGCTGATGCTGAAGCATTTCGGCGCCGACATCACCTCGGTTCAGGAAGGCCCGCACGGCCGCCGTATTACGCTGGTGGGCCAGCCCGAACTGCATGGCGCGAACGTCGTCGTGCCCGCCGATCCCTCATCGGCGGCCTTCCCGGTCGTCGCGGCGCTCATCGTCGAGGGCTCCGATATCTTGCTGTCCGACGTCATGACCAATCCGCTGCGCACCGGTCTGTTCACCACGCTGCGCGAGATGGGCGCCTCGATCGAGGAGAGCGAAGTGCGGGGCGACGCCGGTGAGCCGATGGCGCATTTGCGCGTGCGCGCGTCAAAACTGCGCGGCGTCGAGGTGCCGCCGGAGCGCGCGCCGTCGATGATCGACGAATATCTGGTGCTGGCTGTGGCAGCCTCCTTCGCCGAAGGCACGACGATCATGCGCGGCCTGCAGGAGCTGCGCGTCAAGGAATCCGACCGGTTGGAGGCCACCGCCGCCATGCTCCGCGTCAACGGCGTCAAGGTCGAGATCTCGGGTGATGATCTGATCGTCGAGGGCCGCGGCCATGTCCCCGGTGGCGGCACCGTCGCCACCCACATGGACCATCGGATCGCGATGTCGGCGCTGGTGATGGGCTGCGCCTCCGACCAGCCCGTGGCGGTCGACGACACCGCCTTCATCGCCACCAGTTTCCCGGATTTCATTCCGATGATGCGTTCGCTAGGGGCCGAGTTTTCATGATCATTGCCATTGACGGGCCGGCGGCTTCGGGCAAGGGGACGCTCGGCAAGCGCCTCGCTCACCATTACGGCTATCGCCACTTGGATACCGGCGTGATCTACCGCGCGGTGGCCTACTCTCTCATGCAGTCCGGCCATGATCTTCGCGATGAGGCGGCTGCGGTGCAGGCCGCATTGGAACTCGATCCCGAAAAGTTCGGCAATCCTGCGCTGAAGACCCAGAAGGCCGGCGAGGGCGCCTCGATCGTCTCGGCGATCCCCAGGGTTCGCGAGGTCCTGGTCAACTTCCAGCGGCAATTCGCCGCCGATCCGCCCGGGGCCGTGCTGGACGGCCGAGACATCGGAACCGTGATCTGCCCCCATGCCGACGTGAAGATCTTCGTGGTCGCAGACCCCAAGGTCCGCGCGCGCCGTCGGACCATGGAGGCCAGGGCGAGGGGCGAGGAGGCGGACGAGGCGGCCGTGCTCGCCGACATCATCCAGCGCGACGAGCGCGACAAGAATCGGCCGATTGCGCCTTTAAAGCCGGCCCCGGATGCTTACTTGCTAGATAACTCCCAACTGGATATAGAAGGCGGCGTCCGGGCCGCCATCGACATTATCGAGGCCGTCCGAGCGGGCCGGTCGCGGGGTTAAGCCGCAGCCGTCATTGGAGGAAGCGCCCGCTCCCGCCTCGTTGAGGTCGATATCTTCGGTCCCCTCGTTTCGGGGCCGGCGCGATCAAGGTTCCGGACAAAGATTTCCACGTATCGAACGTGCGGGCCTCAGCCGGCCCGCTTCCGCCGTTCCGGTGCCAAGCCGGGGCAGCGAGCGGTCGCTCGAAGGTCTTGCGGACCTTCCGACACTGCGCGTGCGATGCGCCCATGAACCCAACGGCCGGCAAGACATCCGCAACTGGAGAACAAATGGCTTCGACTTCTGCTGATACCTATAGCCCCTCGCGTGACGATTTCGCCGCGATGCTCGACGAGTCCTTCGCAGGCGGCAACCTGCAGGAAAGCTCCGTCATCAAGGGCAAGGTGGTTGCAATTGAAAAGGACATGGCCGTCATCGATGTCGGCCTGAAGACCGAGGGCCGCGTCGCGCTGCGCGAATTTTCCGGTCCCGGCCGTGAAAGCGACCTCAAGGTCGGCGACGAGGTGGAAGTGTTCCTCGATCGCATCGAGAACGCGCTCGGCGAAGCTGTGCTGTCGCGCGACAAGGCGCGCCGCGAAGAGAGCTGGGGCAAGCTCGAGAAGGCGTTCCAGAACAACGAGAAGGTCAACGGCGTCATCTTCAACCAGGTCAAGGGCGGCTTCACCGTCGACCTCGACGGTGCCGTGGCGTTCCTGCCGCGCTCGCAGGTCGACATCCGTCCGATCCGCGACGTCGCGCCGCTGATGAACAACTCGCAGCCGTTCCAGATCCTCAAGATGGACCGCCGCCGCGGCAACATCGTGGTGTCCCGCCGCACGGTTCTCGAAGAGACCCGCGCCGAGCAGCGTCAGGAACTGGTGCAGAACCTCGAAGAGGGTCAGGTCATCGACGGCGTGGTCAAGAATATCACCGATTACGGTGCGTTCGTTGATCTCGGCGGCATCGACGGCCTGCTGCACGTCACCGACATCGCGTGGCGCCGCGTCAACCACCCGACCGAGGTGCTCTCGATCGGCCAGACCGTGAAGGTCAAGATCATCAAGATCAACCACGAGACGCACCGCATCTCGCTGGGCATGAAGCAGTTGCTCGACGATCCGTGGCAGGGCATCGAAGCCAAGTACCCGCTGGGTGCCCGTTTCACCGGCCGCGTCACCAACATCACCGACTACGGTGCGTTCGTCGAACTCGAGCCGGGCATCGAAGGCCTGATCCACGTCTCCGAGATGTCGTGGACCAAGAAGAACATGCATCCCGGCAAGATCGTCTCGACCTCGCAGGAGGTCGACGTGCAGGTGCTGGAAGTCGATTCCGTCAAGCGCCGCATCTCGCTCGGCCTCAAGCAGACCATGCGCAATCCGTGGGAGGTCTTCGTCGAAGGTCATCCGACCGGTTCGGTGGTCGAGGGCGAGGTCAAGAACAAGACCGAGTTCGGTCTGTTCCTGGGTCTCGAGGGCGACGTCGACGGCATGGTCCACCTCTCCGACCTCGACTGGAAGCTTCCGGGCGAGCAGGTGATCGACAACTACAAGAAGGGCGACATGGTGAAGGCCGTGGTGCTCGATGTGGACGTCGAGAAGGAGCGTATTTCGCTCGGCATCAAGCAGCTCGAAGGCGACCCCTTCGCCGAGCCGGGCGATGTCAAGAAGGGCGCGGTCGTGACCTGCGAAGTGCTCGAAGTGAAGGAGAGCGGTATCGAGGTGAAGATCGCCGGTACCGACTTCACTACTTTCATCAAGCGCTCGGAGCTCGCGCGCGACCGCAACGACCAGCGCGCCGAACGCTTCGCCGTCGGTGAGAAGGTCGATGCCCGCGTGATCCAGTTCGACAAGAAGGCCCGCAAGGTCCAGGTGTCGATCAAGGCGCTCGAAGTCGCCGAAGAGAAGGAAGCCATCGCGCAATACGGCTCCTCCGATTCGGGTGCGACGCTCGGCGACATCCTTGGCACCGCGCTCAAGAACCGCGACAACAAGTAAGCGAAACGCCCGTTTTGCTGCATCAAAGCCCCGGCGCGAGCCGGGGCTTTTTTTGTTCGCTGCGTGCTCTGTTGCAGCATGCTCGACTGTCGTCCCGGGGCGCGCGAGCGCGAGCCCGGGACCCACCCACAGGCAGATGTTTGACGACGACTAGCAGTGGGAGCTCTGCCTCGCACTGCTCCCCAGGTCATGGATCCCCGCGTTCGCGGGGATGACGACTGAGTTTGTGGCGACTTGCCGGCTCTCACGAGGCCTTCATTTCTTCAAATTGCGCCGCAATTGATGTATTCAGCTAAGCCGATGGTCACGCTGTGACGGCACAACGCGCCCAGTCTTTCATTTGGAGATATTCCGATGTCGCTCGATTCGGACATCATCGTCGATCGCCGCAGGATCCGCCGCAAACTGACGTTCTGGCGTGTGATGGCTGCGCTGATCGCGATCGCGGCGATTGCGAGCTTCGCGCTGATCGCGACGCCCGGAGTGCGTGGCACCTTCGCATCCGCCGGCTCGATCGCGCGCGTCCATATCGATGGATTGATCCGCAGCGATTCCGAGCGGACGCAGGCGCTGGAGCGGCTGGAGAATTCGCGGGCCGCCGCGGTCATCGTCCACATCAACTCGCCGGGCGGCACCACCGCGGGCTCCGAGCAGCTCTACGATTCGCTCGTTCGGCTGAAGGCGAAGAAGCCGCTGGTCGTCGTGGTCGAGGGCCTCGCCGCATCGGGCGGCTACATCACCGCGATTGCGAGCGACCACATCATCGCCCAGCAGAGCTCGCTGGTCGGTTCGATCGGCGTGCTGTTCCAGTACCCCAATGTCTCCGAGCTGCTGAAGACCATCGGCGTCAAGGTCGAGGAGGTGAAGTCCTCGCCGCTGAAGGCGGCACCCAACGGGTTTGAGCCGACCAGCCCCGAGGCGCGCGCCGCGCTGGATGCGCTGGTCAAGGATTCCTATGCCTGGTTCAAGGGAATGGTGAAGGAGCGGCGTGGCATGGATGACACGCAGCTCGAAAAAGTCGCTGACGGCCGCGTCTTCACCGGGCGTCAGGCGATCGATCTCAAGCTGATCGACCAGATCGGCGACGAGAAGACGGCCGTGACCTGGCTGGTCGAGCACAAGAGCGTCAAGAAGGGGCTTCCCGTGCGCGATTACAAGCTCCAGCCGCGCTTTGGCGATCTTACTTTCCTCAGGACGGCCGCCGCCGTGACGCTGGAAGCGCTCGGTTTGGGCTCGATTGCGCATCAAATCGGCCAAACCGGCGTCGCGCAGGCGGTCGACCGGCTCGGAATGGATGGAATGCTGGCCCTGTGGCAGCCGGCCGCATCAAATTGACTGGGATAGGCGAGTTCCGAAAGGTTTTCTCGTGTGGCGAGTGCCGGGCCAGCCCGCTTTTTCGGCATTTGTCACGCATTTTCACGGCGCTCAGCCTTGATTTAGCGTCTTGACAGATCAAGGTATTTTCACGGAAATGGTCGTCCGCACGCTTCCGGGTCCTATCTCTCGATGATCAAATCCGAACTTGTTCAGCGTATCGCCGAGCACAACCCGCATCTGTACCAGCGGGATGTCGAGAACATTGTGAATGCGATTCTCGAAGAGATCGTAGCGGCCCTCGCGCGCGGTGATCGCGTCGAGTTGCGCGGCTTCGGTGCCTTCTCGGTCAAGCATCGTCCTGCTCGCGCAGGGCGCAATCCACGCACCGGCGCCCATGTGCCCGTCGATCAGAAGAGCGTTCCGTTCTTCAAGACTGGCAAGGAAATGCGCGAGCGGTTGAACCGCGACCATCCGGATCCCGGCGCGGCAGACTAAAGCGCGATGCGATCGCGCTTTAGTCTGTTGTTAGAGCATGATCTTTTCGGAAAGCCGCTGCACACTTTTCCGGATCATGCTGAGGGCCGGCATCAGGGGTTTTCGCGGCCGCGAACGATGCGGCCGCAAGCTTGATTCAAGGCGAGCGAAGCGAGATGCGAAAGTTCCTGACCGCGCTGATCGTGATTCCGCTGGGCCTGATCCTGGTCGCGTTTGCGGTCGCCAACCGGCATTTCGTCACGGTCTCCTTCGATCCCTTCATTTCCGACGACCCGTCACTGTCGCTGACGTTGCCGCTGTTCCTGCTCCTGATCCTGGTGGCTGCGCTGGGCGTCGTGGTCGGGGGCTCTGCCGTCTGGTTCGGTCAGCGGCGCTGGCGGCGCGCGGCGCGCCGGAATGATGCGGAGGCCCGGGCCGTTAGGGCCGAACTGGCCGATCTGCGGGCCCAGGCGGCTGCGGCCAGGCCCGAGCCCCAGCGCCTTCCCTCCCCCTCCGGGGTGGGCCTGTACGGGCCCGTCGGGCGAGACAAGCAGCGCGCGACGTTGTAGAAGCGGCCCCGACCGAAAGCACCGTTTTCCGGCCGCGGATCCGCGGCCTCCATCTGCTTTGAGACCATGTCCCTGCTCGTCAAAATCTGCGGCCTGTCCACGCGCGAGACGCTTCAAACGGCGCTCGACGCCGGTGCCGACATGGTGGGGTTCGTGTTCTTTCCGCCGTCGCCGCGGCATCTCTCTCTGGAGGTCGGACGCGCGCTCGGCCGCCAGGTGAAGCAGCGCGCGCTCAAGGTCGCGCTCACGGTCGATGCCGACGACGCCACGCTCGACAACATCATGGATGCGCTGTCGCCGGACATCTTCCAGCTCCATGGCAAGGAGAGCGTAGCGCGGCTGCGCGACATCAAGCAGCGGTTCGGCCGTCCGGTGATGAAGGCGGTGCCGGTCGCAACATCAGCCGATCTCGCCGTGGTGCCCGGCTATGCCGCGGTCGCCGACAGCATTTTGTTCGACGCGCGCGCGCCGAAGGATGCGACGCGGCCCGGCGGCCTGGGGGAGCCGTTCGACTGGCACCTGCTGGAAAATCTCGATCTGAAACTGCCCTACATGGTCTCGGGCGGGCTTCACGCCCACAACGTCGCGGAGGCCCTCCGCGTTACCCGCGCCGACGGCGTCGACGTTTCTTCCGGTGTCGAGAGCGCCCCGGGCGTCAAGGACCCCGAGATGATCCAGACCTTCATTCGCGCCGCGCGCGCCACCCAAGATGCAAGCCAAGAGTTGAGTGTTCGATGAACGTCGCCAAACCCAATTCCTACCGCAGCGGCCCTGACGAGCGCGGCCATTTCGGCATCTTCGGTGGCCGCTTCGTCGCCGAAACCCTGATGCCGCTGATCCTCGATCTGGAAAAGGCCTACACCGCGGCCAAGGCCGATCCGGCGTTCCAGGCCGAGATGAACGGCTATCTCAAGAACTATGTCGGCCGGCCCTCGCCGCTCTATTTCGCCGAACGCCTCACCGCGCATCTCGGCGGCGCCAAGATCTACTTCAAGCGCGAAGAGCTCAACCACACCGGCTCGCACAAGGTGAACAACGTGCTCGGCCAGATCATGCTGGCGCGACGCATGGGCAAGAAGCGCATCATCGCCGAGACCGGTGCCGGCCAGCACGGTGTCGCCACCGCGACGCTGTGCGCGCGCTTTGGCCTCGAATGCGTGGTCTATATGGGCGCCGTCGACGTCGAGCGGCAGCAGCCCAACGTCATTCGCATGGAGATGCTGGGCGCGAAGGTGTTTCCGGTGCAGTCGGGCACGCGCACGCTCAAGGACGCCATGAACGAGGCGCTGCGCGACTGGGTCACCAACGTGCACAACACGTTCTATTGTATCGGCACGGTGGCGGGCCCGCACCCCTATCCGACGCTGGTGCGCGACTTCCAGTCGATCATCGGCAACGAGACCAAGGCGCAGATGCAGGAGGTCGAAGGCCGCCTGCCGGATTCGCTGGTCGCCTGCATCGGCGGCGGCTCGAACGCGATGGGGCTGTTCCATCCGTTTCTCGATGACCCCTCCGTCGAAATTTTCGGCGTCGAAGCCGCGGGCCACGGACTTACGCAGTTGCATGCGGCCTCGATCGCGGGGGGCCGTCCCGGCGTGCTGCACGGCAACCGCACCTATCTGCTGATGGATGACGACGGCCAGATCCAGGACGCGCATTCGATCTCCGCCGGCCTCGACTATCCCGGCATCGGCCCCGAGCATTCCTGGCTGCATGAGGTCGGCCGCGTGAACTATCTCTCCGCGACCGACGACGAGGCGCTCGCCGCGTTCCAGCTGCTGTCGAAGCTCGAAGGCATCATCCCCGCGCTCGAACCCGCGCACGCCATCGCCAAGGTGATGGAGCTCGCGCCGAAACGGCCGAGAGATCACCTGATGGTCGTCAATCTGTCCGGCCGCGGCGACAAGGACGTGCCGCAGGTCGGCGACATCCTGAGGGGCAAGAGCAAGTGACCACGCGTATCGACACCCGTTTTGCCGAGCTTGCGAAGCAGAGCCGCTCGGCCTTCGTGACCTTCCTGATGGCCGGCGATCCCGATCCCGCGACCTCGCTCGAGATCATCAAGGCGCTGCCGAAGTCCGGCGCCGACGTGATCGAGATCGGCATGCCCTTCACCGATCCGATGGCCGACGGCCCGTCGATCCAGGCTGCGGGCCTGCGCGCGCTCAAGGCCGGCATGACTCTGAAGAAGACGCTCGAGCTGGTGCGCGGCTTCCGCAAGGACGACGACGCGACGCCCATCGTGCTGATGGGCTACTACAATCCGATCTACATCTATGGCGTCGACAAGTTCCTGGTCGATGCGAAGAGCGCGGGCGTCGATGGCCTCATTATCGTCGACCTGCCGCCGGAGGAAGACGACGAGCTCTGCCTGCCCGCGATGAAGGCCGGCCTCAATTTCATCCGCCTGGCGACGCCGACGACCGACGACAAGCGCCTGCCGGCCGTGCTCGCCAACACCTCGGGCTTCGTCTACTACGTCTCCATCACCGGCATTACCGGTGCGGCGACGGCGGACTCCGCGGCGGTGAGCGAGGCAGTTGCCCGCATCAAGCGGCACACCAAGCTGCCGGTCTGCGTCGGCTTCGGTATCCGTACGCCGGAGACGGCGCGCGCCATTGCCTCGCATGCCAATGGTGCGGTCGTCGGCACCGCGCTGGTCGATGCGCTCAAGACCAGCCTCGATGCGGAGGGGCGGGCGACCGGCAAAACCGTCAACGCCGTCGCGGCGCTGACGGTGGCCTTGGCCCAGGGCGTCAAAGGCGCGAAACAAGCGGCCGAATAGGCCATAGTTCCGCGTCGAGACGAGCGACACGGCGGCTTGCCGGGCAGAGGCCGGGCGGCCATATATCCCTTCAGGCGATCCGCGAAGCGGATTCGCACATCGGAGCAAACCATGAACTGGCTTACCAATGTGGTCCGGCCGAAGATCCGCAACATGCTGCGGCGGGAGACGCCGGAGAATCTGTGGATCAAATGCCCGGATTCCGGGCAGCTCGTGTTCTACAAGGACGTCGAGGCCAACCAGTTCGTCATTCCCGGCTCGAACTACCACATGCGCATGGGCGCGGTGGCGCGTCTGAAGTCGATCTTCGACAACGAGACCTGGTTCGACGTCGCGCTGCCTGAGGTCACGCCCGACCCGCTCAAGTTCCGCGACGAGAAGAAATACGTCGACCGCATCAAGGATGCGCGGGCGCGGACCAATCTCAACGACGCGGTCAAGGTCGGCTACGGCAAGCTCGAAGGCTCCGCCGTCGTCATCGCCGTGCAGGATTTCGACTTCATGGGCGGCTCGCTCGGCATGGCCGCGGGCGAAGCCATCGTGCGCGGGATGGAGCTGGCGGTCGAGAAGAAGTCGCCGTTCATCGTGTTCGCCGCATCGGGCGGCGCGCGCATGCAGGAAGGCATCCTGTCGCTGATGCAGATGCCGCGCACCACTGTCGCGGTGCAGATGCTGCGCGAGGCAAAACTGCCTTATATCGTCGTGCTGACAAACCCAACCACCGGCGGCGTCACCGCGTCCTATGCGATGCTCGGCGACGTGCAGCTCGCCGAGCCTGGCGCGCTGATCGGTTTTGCCGGCGCGCGCGTGATCGAGCAGACCATCCGCGAAAAACTGCCCGAGGGCTTCCAGCGCGCCGAGTATCTCAAGGAGCACGGCATGGTCGACATGGTCGTGCATCGTCACGAACTCCGCCCGACGCTGGCGCGGCTCTGCCGCCTGCTGACCAAGGCGCCGGCGCTGGAAGGCGCATCGAAATCGGTGCAGCCGGTCGCGAGCCCGGCGCAGATCGTATCGGCTGGCGGGG
>NZ_AJQE01000123.1 GCF_000261685.1 Bradyrhizobium genomosp. I (2014)
CGCGCCGCACGCGTGAACGCCTCCTCTGACAGTGCAAAGACGCCGCTCGGCGAATTGATCGGGCGGCTGTCGGCCCTGCATCAGAAACGCATTGATCTCGGGCTGGAGCGAATGCATCGCCTGCTCGAACGGCTCGGTCACCCCGAACGCAAGCTGCCGCCGGTGATCCATATTGCCGGCACCAACGGCAAGGGCTCGACGCTCGCTTATCTGCGCGCGACTCTGGAAGCTGCGGGCTTGCGGGTCCACGCCTATACCTCGCCCTATCTCGTCCGCATCAACGAATGCTTCCGGCTCGGCCGCGTGGGCGGCGGCGTGCTCGTCGACGACGGCGAATTGCGCGCCGCGCTGGAAGAGGTCGAGCGCGTCAATGCCGGCGAGGCCGCGACATTGTTCGAGCTGAAGACGGCCGCGGCCTTCCACCTGTTCGCGCAGAATCCGGCCGATGTGGTGCTGCTCGAAGTCGGCCTCGGCGGCCGGCTCGATTCGACCAATGTGATCGATGCGCCGGCGGGCTCTGTGATCACGCCTGTCAGCATGGACCACATGGATTTCCTGGGGTCGACCCTGGCGTCGATTGCCGGCGAGAAGGCCGCGATCATCAAGCGCGGCGTCCCCGTGGTTTGTGCCGAGCAAATGCCGGAGGCTATGGCCGTGATCGAAGCCCAGGCGAGGCGCATGCGTGCGCCGCTGTTTGCCGCAAACGAGACCTGGCACGTCAATGTCGAGCGCGGGCGTCTGGTCTATTCCGACGATCGCGGCTTGATGGATCTCCCGGCGCCGCGTCTGTTCGGCCGCCACCAATTCGCCAATGCCGGGCTCGCGATCGCGACGTTGCGCGCGATTCCAACCATCAAGGTCGATCAGGCAGCGTTCGAGGCCGGCATCGTCGGCGCCGAATGGCCGGCGCGGATGCAGCGCATCACCTCGGGCGAGCTGCTGTCCTGGGGACCGCAGGGCTCCGAGATCTGGCTCGACGGCGGCCACAATGCCGAAGGCGGCCGCGTTGCAGCCGCCGCGCTCGGCGATCTCGAGGAGCGGGTGTCGCGGCCGTTGGTCGTCATCGCGGGCATGATGGCCAACAAGGACGCGCGGGGCTTTCTCGCCAATTTCGCCGGCCTCACCCGTCACATCATCGCGGTGCCGATCCCCGACGCCGAGAACGCAATGCCGGTCGATCGCCTCGCGGATGCCGCGCGCAGCCTCGGCATGCGCGTCGAGACCGTGTCAGGCGTCGAAGCCGCGCTGCGCGCCTTGGCGAAGCTCGCCTACGAGGTGCCGCCGCGCATCCTGATATCAGGCTCGCTGTATCTCGCCGGCCATGTGCTGGCGATCAACGGCACGCCTCCTGCATAGACGGTCTTGTGTCCCGGACAAGGCGCATCGCGCAAGCGATGAGCCGCAGAGCCGGGACCCAGAATGCCGCAACATGGGCCCCGGCTCTGCAGCGCACCGCCGAAAAGGCGCTGCGCTGCGTCCGGGGAACGAGAGAGAAATGCCAATGCGTTTCGCCGCGATTGCCGATATCCACGGAAACTACCGCGCGCTGGAGGCTGTCCTCGCCGACATCCGCGCTCACGGCATCACCGACATCGTCAATCTCGGCGATATGCTGAGCGGCCCGCTCGATGCGCGCCGGACCATCGACATCCTGATGCAGCTCGATGCCGTGCATGTCCTCGGCAATCATGATCGCTATCTGCTCGACCGTCCGCCAGAGAAGATGGGCTCGTGGGATCGGCCCGCCCACGCACAGCTCGATGCCGCGCAGCTCGACTGGCTGCGCGCCCAGCCGATGACGCGGGTGCTTCGCGACCAGGTGTTCCTCTGCCATGCGACGCCCGAGAACGACGAAATCTATTGGCTCGACACCGTCCATCCCGACGGCACGGTCGCGCTGTCACCGCTCGATCGCATCGAGCAATTTGCGCTTGGGATCACGCAGTCGCTGATCCTGTGCGCCCACACCCATCTCGCCCGTGCCGTGCGCTTGCGCGACGGCCGGCTGATCGTCAATCCCGGCAGCGTCGGCAGCCCTGGTTATCGCGATAGGCTTCCGTACCCGCATGTCGTCGAGGCAGGCACCCCCCACGCGCGCTATGCGATCCTCGAGCTCGTCGATGGTGCCTGGCGGGTCGCCTTCCGCCATATCGCCTACGATCACGAGGCGATGGCCGCGCTGGCGCGGCGCAATGGTCAGCCGGAGCTCGCGAACGCGCTTGCGACGGGATGGATTGCATAGTCACGCTCGTGTCCCGGACGCGACGCAGAGCCGGAGCATGGGCGATCATCACTTCAACAGCTTCATCGGGTCGGCCACCTTCTGCTTCAACTGTTCGAAGCGGCATTGCCGCGGCGCCTTGTCGGGGCGCCAGCGCAGGATCGAGGTGCCGTGGCGGAAACGCTCGCCGCTGAAATGGTCGTAGCAGACCTCGACGACGAGCTTCGGCTTCAGCGGACACCATTTCGCCGAACGCTCTGTCGACCAGCGGCTCGGCCCGCCCGGGGCATTGCCAGTGAAGCCGGGCTCGCCGATCAGCGCCTCCAGCCGATCGGTCAGGGCAGGCTTCTCCTTCGCCTTGATGGCCGAGGTGAAGCCGACATGGTGCAGCAGGCCCTCATCGTCGTAGAGCCCGAGCAGCAGCGAGCCGACCACGTTGCGTCCGGCGATCTTGTTGGTGGCGTAGCGGAAGCCGCCGACCACGCAATCGGCGCTGCGGAATTTCTTGATCTTCTGCATGCCGTCGCGGTTGCCCGCCTGATAAGGCAGGTCGATGCGCTTGGCGATGACGCCATCCGAGCCGCCGCCGGATTGCGCGAGCCATTTCCTGGCCGTGGCGTAACTCGCCGTCGCAGGCGACAGCCGGAAGATGCTGCCTTTGAGATGGGACTTCGCAAAAGCTTCCAGTGCCGGCCGTCGCTCGCTGAGCGGCGCCTTGGCAAGCTGCTTCTCCCCGGCCGTCGCGAGCAGGTCGAAAACAAGATAGAGCGCGGGCGTGTCCTGCGCGAGCTTCTTCACCCGGCTTGCGGCAAGATGGATTCGCTGCAGCAGTGCGTCGAACGAAAATCCCTTGCCCAGCGGCAGGACGATCTCGCCGTCGAGCGTGAAGCGATCCGCCTTCAGCTTCAGGGCGGCGGTGACGATCTCGGGGAAATAGCGCGCAAGGTCCTCGCCGGATTTCGAGCGCAGATCGACGTTGCCGCCCTCGCGCGACAGCAGGCAGCGGAAGCCGTCCCACTTGGGTTCATATTGCCATTCCTTGCCACGCGGGATCCCATCGACCGAACGCGCCTCCATCGCGACGAGTGAGCTCGATCTTCGGGCACGCTTGGCGGGAGGGGCTGGCAAGGGCGGGACTCGTCATACGCTGGACACGCCCCATCAACGCAAACGGCCGGCTTTCGCCGGCCGCTTCCGAAAATAATCTTCGAGGCGGATCAGACCGCGGAGGTGATCCACTGCTGCAGCTTCGCCTTGGGCGCCGCGCCGACCTGGCGGGAGGCCATCTCGCCGCCCTTGAAGATCATCAGGGTCGGGATCGACATCACGCCGTACTTGGAGGCGGTCTTCGGGCTCTCGTCGACGTTGAGCTTCACGATCTTGACCTTGTCGCCCATCGCGCCGGCGATTTCGTCGAGCGCGGGCGCGATCATGCGGCACGGGCCGCACCATTCGGCCCAGAAATCGACGACCACGGGGCCGTTCGCCTTGAGCACTTCGGCTTCGAAATCGGCGTCGGAAACCTTGCTAACGGCCATTGGCAGTACCTCACTCGGTTGAAAGAGAATCGGCGCGACCTGGAATCGCGCCCAGGATCATGGCGTCAACCTATGAACGGCCCCTTGCCGGGTCAAGGACGCTCACACCGAGATGAAGGGATGCCAGCGCCGCGTCCAGCGCGGGGGCCGAAATCTCCATGTATTCAAGGGCCTCCGTCCAGAGCAGGACGGCCCTGACGGGCTTTTGCGGATAAAGCCGCGACAGCACCGCCCGGTACAGCGCAAGCTGCCGGACATAGGCGGCGGGCGCCTCGGCGGCGCTCTTCGGCGCGGCCTGGTTGGTCTTGAAATCGACGATCAGGACCTCCTCGGGACGAACGACCAGCCGGTCGATCTGCCCCGACACCAGGGCCGGGCTGCGGTCCGGCCGCTCCAGCCGGCCGGCGATGGCGACCTCCGCGCGGCTTCCGGCGGCAAAGACCGGGGCGAAACGCGGCTCAGTGATCAAGGTGAGCACCTTGTCGGCTAGCGCGGTGCGGTCGGCCTCCGCCCAGTCCGAGGCGTTGCGCGCCATGAAGCCGAGCGCGGCCTCGCGCCGGCGCTCCATGGCGATGTCGGGCAGGGATTGCAGCAGCCGATGCACCAGCGTGCCGCGTTGCAGCGCCAGCGCGCGAGACTGGATTGATTCGCCTGATCGTACGCCGCGGCCCTCCTCGGCGGACTGGCCGGAGGGACGCACGGGATCATCGTCGATGGTCTCGCGTGGTGCCGGTGTCCGCAGCCAGTCCGGCAGCACGACCGATTGGTCCAGGGTCGCCGCCGGCGTGCCCAGCGCCGCGACATCCTCCGGCCGGGCGAATCGGGTCACCTTGCCGAGCGGCGTCTCGATGGTCTGCTTGTGCAGGCCCGAGCCGGCAAGGCCGGTGTCGACGAGGTCGTACCAGCTCAGCTTGCGGACCGTCTTCATATTGCCGGGCATGCAGCCGCCGACGATCAGCCGGTCGGCCGCGCGCGTCATCGCGACGTAGAGCAGGCGGCGATACTCGTCCTCGGTCTCCTCAAGCATGGCCTTGCGTGCGTCCGCGACGGGCTTGGGATCATCCGCCTTGCGCCCGGCCCAGACCACCACCTCGCCGCCATTGCCGCGCGGCACATGAATCAGCCGAACCCGCTGCGAGTCCGCGGGCGACGATGTCGTGTCGACCATGAACACGACGGACGCCTCCAGCCCCTTGGCGCCGTGCACGGTCATCACCCGCACCTCGTCGCGCGAGATCTCCATGTCGCGCTTCACCTCGGTATCGGCCGAACGCAGCCAGGCCATGAAGCCCTGCAGCGAGGCCGGCGCCTTGCGTTCATAGTTCAGCGCCAGTTCCAGGAATTCGTCGAGCGCATCGTTGGCCTCGTGCCCGAGCCGGCGCAGGATGCGCGCCCGTCCGCCGTCGCCGCCGAGCAGCCAGGCATAGAAGGCGAACGGCGTCTCCTCGCGCGCGCGGATCTCGCAGGCTTCCAGGCGTCGCAATGCCGTGGCGAACTTCTCGCTTCCAGCCGCATGTTCGCCGAGCGCGCGGCGCAGCGAGCCCTTGCGGTCCCAGGCAAGCGTGAACAGGTCGTCGTCATCGAGCCCGAACAGCGGGCTCTTCAGCGCCACAGCCAGCGCGAGATCGTCCTGCGGCAGCAGCAGCGCGTCGGCGAGATTCATCAGGTCGATGATCGAGATATGCTCGGTGAGCTTGAGCCGGTCGGCGCCGGCGACCGGAATGCCGGCATGCTTCAGCGCCTGGATCACCGCATCGAACGCGTTGCCGCGTCGGCGCACCAGGATCAGCATGTCGCCATAGCGCAGGGGGCGGCGTTCGCCGGCGTGTCCGGTCAGCGTCCCGCTTTCGACCAGCCGCTTGATCTCGGCCTGGATGCGGCGGGCAAGCTTGACTTCGGGACTGGTGACGGCGACGCCGTCAAACGGTGCTCGCCAGCCCTCGATGTCCTGCCGATCGTCGGCCTCCGCGAGATCCCAGAGCTCGACGACGCTCGGACCGGCATCGCTGAGCGAATTGTGCAGGGGATGACCGATCTCGACCGAATGGATGCTCTTGTAGATCTGCGGATCGCGGAAGACGTGGTCGACCGAATGCAGGATCGCAGCACCCGAACGGAACGAATAGGTGAAGGCGACCGGATCGAATTTCAGCCCGGCTGCCGTGAACTTGCGATGCAGCTCGCGCCGGCGCGCGTCGAACTCGTGGGGCGCTGCGCCCTGGAACGAGAAGATCGACTGCTTCTCGTCGCCGACGGCGAAGATGGTGCGGTTCAGCCCCTCGCGCGCGCCTTCGCCGGCGGTGAACTCGGAGATGATGTGCGCGACGATGTCCCATTGCCGCGGGCTGGTGTCCTGGGCTTCGTCGATCAGGACGTGGTCCACGCCGCGGTCGAGCTTGTAATGCACCCAGCCCGAGGAAACCCGGTCCAGCATTGCCAGCGTCTTGTCGATCAGGTCGTCGTAGTCGAGCAGGCCGCGCTCCTGCTTCTCGCGCCGGTAATTTGCGGCAGCCGCGGTCGCGATATGCAACAGGGCCGCTGTGCGGTCGCGCAGGGTCACCGCGCGGCGCTTCTCGACCAGTCCAGCGAGGCGTTGCGCCTCGCTCTCGAACAGGCGCGCGACGGACGGATTGTGCTCACCAAACTTCTTGGTCAGGACCGTCTTGCGCGGCAGCTTGTCGTCGGTGAGGAAGACGCAGAGATAGGCATCGACCTGCGCGCTGCCGGAAAAGACCTTCGCCTCGCGGAGCCGGCCTGCCTGGTCGTTGTCGGACTTGCTGCCGTCCTCCAGCGCGAAGGCGATGTCGTCCCAGCGCGACCGCGGCAGGAACGGTCCGTCGAGAATCTCGGCCTCGACGCCCTCGATGCGGTCGCTCGCGTCAACGCCGAGCACCGCAGCCATCTGCGCCGCTGCGGCTTCCGCGTTGCCGGCCTCATCGGTCCAGGCCATGAAGTGATCGCGGCTGAGGCACGCCTCGCGCACCACCTCCTTGAAGGTGACGTCGGCGGCGCTCGCCATCGCGGTCAGGAGCGCGCGTCCGGTCACGCTCTCGGGGTCGCGCGCTGCCTCCAGCAGCACCTTCAGATTGGCGCGTTCCATCATGTCGGTCTGGTCGCGCTCGTCGATCACGGCAAAGCGCGCCGGCACATTGGCCTCGAACGGAAACTGCTGGAGCAGGCGGGTGCACAGCGCGTGGATGGTCTGCACCTTCAGCCCGCCCGGGGTCTCGAGCGCACAGGCGAACAGCTTTCGCGCGTTACGGCGCAATGTTCTATCAGGATACGGAATGCCGACGGCACGGATCGCGGCATCGAGCCCGGCGTCATCCAGCGTCACCCAATGCCCGAGCGTGGTGAACACACGTTCGGCCATGTTGGCCGCGGCGGCCTTGGTGAAGGTGATGCAGAGGATCTTTTCCGGCGGCACGCCCGACAGCAGCAGGCGGATCACGCGCTGCACCAGCACATGGGTCTTGCCCGAGCCGGCATTGGCCGAAACGAACGCCGACGCCGTCGGATCGGACGCACGCGCCTGCCGCGCGCGCACCTCGTCAGGGATGGGACGCGGCGCCTTCACCATTCCTCGATCCCCAATCCGCCGGCCGCCGACCATTCCTTGATCCGGGCGAGATCGTCATAAGTGCCGTAGCGGTTCGCCCACATCGGCAGATTCAGCGAGGTATAGGCCTGGTTCTCGTCCTCGAAGGCGCGGATCAGTGCTTCCAGCTTGGCCCGCGCCTCGGCTGCCGCGGTGTCCGGCGGCTGGGGCTCGTCGCCTTGCTTGAACTTGAGCTCGAGGATGCGCTCCTCGCCCGGCGGGTTGTTGCCGCTGAGGCGCACATAGACGAGCTGGCTCACGGATGAGCCGGCGTCGATATCCGGGAAGCCGCCCTCGCGCAGTATCGCGGCCTCCAGCGTGAGCTGCGGCGACAGGCCCATGCGGACCTGCTTGCCGGTCGGCGGCTGCCCGGTCTTGTAGTCGAGAATGGCGTAGCCGCCGCCCTGGCGCCGCTCGATGCGGTCGGCGCGCGCGGAAAGATGGAAAGCGCGCGCGTTGTCGAGCGGGATCGAGATCTCGCCCCGGGTCTCGGCCGTGATGGCCTCGATTGCGCCGCGCCGTGCCGTCTCCCATTCGCCGAACCAGCGGGCGATACGCTGGAAGCGTGGCCACCACAGCGCCCGCGCCTCGGGACGCTCCATCAGCGGCGCAAAATGCTTCTCGCCGATCGCGCGCAGCACGCGCGCGGGATCGTCGGGCAGACGTGCGGCATAGGCCTCGGTGAACTCGCCGAGCGCATCGTGAATCGCCGAACCGCGGTCGGCAGCCGAGAGCGGCATGTCGACGGGATCGAGCGCATCGAGCCGCAGGATGCGTTTGGCGTAGATCGTATAGGGATCGCGCAGCCAGTCTTCGATTTCGGTGACGGACATCTTGAGCGGCCGCGTCGCGCGCGGCGGCCGCGGCTCCGGCTGCCTGATCGGTCTGACCTCCTCGGGCTGGTCCAGCGCGGCCGCGAACTGCACATATTTCTCGCCGGCGCGAATGGCCGCCTTCCAGATCTCGTCGCCCGCGACCGCCTCCAACCGGTGCAGGAAGCGCGAGGCCACCGCCGGTGCGCCGCCGGCCTTGGCGGAATGAGTGAGGATCACCTCATTGCCGCCGAGCAGCTGCGTGAAGTCATGGGCGGAGAGGCCGATGCGGCGCTCCGGCAGGTCGAGACCGAGCTCGTGCCGCATCGGCCGGCTGAGCCAGGGATCGATGCGCGGTGCCGGCGGCCAGACGCCCTCGATCAGGCCGCCCACGATGATGCGGTCGGCCTGCATCAGGCGCGATTCCAGCGGGCCGTAGATCTGCAAGCGGGCGCCCGGTCTGTCCCGCCGCCGCACCGCGCGGTCGCCGAACGCGGTCAGGAAGACATCGGGATAGTCGGGCGGCGACACCATCAACCCGCTCGTCGTGCCGCCGCGCAGGAGGTCGTCGAAGGCACTGGCAAGCGCGAGACCATCGCGATCCTCGAAGGCCAGCGGAATGCCCTGCTCGTCGCGCGACAGCTCGAGCATGATCTCGCGATGCCGATGCGCCAGCTCTGCAAAGTCGTACGGCTTTGTTGATGCAAGGCTCTCGATCGGCGCCAGTGCTTTTTGCAGGACATCGATCAGCGCCCGGATACGATCGAGATCCTCCGCCTTGAGACGCGCGCGAGGCTCGGCGCGATGGAGCGCGGAGACTTCGCTGCGCCACAGCTTTGTGAGTTCCTCGCGAAAGCGGTTGAATTCGCGCGAAAGGCCTGCGGTGCCCGCCGGTGGGCGCGTGCCACGCAGCACGCCAAGCTCCAGGCTCTCGATCGCCATTTTCCAGGCGCCGGGCGCGCGGCCGAGTCGGCATAACGGATGCTTCAGCATCGCCAGCAATGTCGGCGGCTCCAGGCCCTTTGCCGCCGCCTCGGCCGCGAGACGCGCGAAAGTGCCGGCCGAGGTTTCCATCAGCACATCGCCGCCGGAATCGTCGAAGGCGAGGTCCCATCGAGTCAGCGCCGCCATCACCCGCCGCGCCAGCGCGCGGTCGGGCGTCACCAGCGCCGCCGATTTGTCGAGATGCCGCGCCTCGCGCATCGCAATGGCGATCGCGAGCGCTTCCATTTCGGGGTTGGGTGCCTCGACGACCGCGAGGTCTTTCATGCCGCCGGCGATCCTTGCGGCGACGTCGGGCTGCTTCAGCCGGTCGTGCCAGACTTCGGTCTTGGCGGATGGCCGCATCGATTCGGACGCGAGCAGATCGCGGCCGCCTTCCGCTGGTGGCTGAAGCAATTCGACATCGCTGCGCTTGATGGCCAAGCGCTGCAGCAGCGCGTGCATGGCGTATTGCGGATGATTCGAGGCCGGATGCTCCACGAACTTGCCGAGCGAGTCGCGGACGCCACCGATGGTGCGCCAGGCGTCGTCGTCGAGGTCGGTGTCGAGGCCCGGCAACACCACCGCGCCATGCGGCAGCGACGCGACTGCGTGCAGAAATTTTGCGGTGGCCGGCATGGAGCCGGTCGAGCCCGCCGCGATCACCGGCCCGTTCGGGTGCGCGGTCAGTCGTTTGGCTTCCGCCGCAATCAGCAGATCGCGTCGCGCGGCCGGCTCGATCCGGTTGATCTCGGCGAGATGGTTGGGCCAGGCGATGCGTGCGATGCGCAGGAACTCGAGCGAGTGCTGCCAGTAGCGATCGAGCTGGTCCGGCACCAGGCTATCGAGCGCGCTCCAGTCGACGCCGCGCGTGACCATGTCGTCGATCAGGCGCGCGAGGTCGCCGGCAAGGGAGAGCGTCGAAGCAGGCCCGCCGACCACGAGCGGCGACAGCACCGGGCCCTTGGCCCAGGCCGCAACGAGCTGCGCCAGCGTCAGGCGCCGTTCGAGCTCGCCGAGCCGCGGCGGAATGTCGAGCGGCGCTGCGCCGGAAAACTGTTCGCTCTCGCCGGCGAAGGCGAGCTCGTCCTCGTCGATGTCGCCGAGCGCGACGATGCGCGGCAGCACGACCGCGTCGACCTTCATCTCGTCGAGAAAGATCTCGCGCACGACGCGCATCGCGCGTCTGGTTGGCAGGTACAGCGTGGCGTCGGCCAGCCGCGCCGGCTCCTTGCGGGCCTCGAATCCCTCGACCAGCCGGCCGTCGAGCAGGGCCGTGACGACCGTGCGCAGGAACGGAACTGAGATGGGAACGCTGAAAACGCGCATGGGTCGCCTGATTCGGGAATCAGGGCAATATAGGGAGCCGGGGTCAAATGGTCATGCGTTGCGGCGGGGTCTTCCCCGCTGTCCTATTGTCATTCCGGGGCGATGCGAAGCATCGAACCCGGAATCTCGAGATTCCGGGCTCGCGCTGACGCGCGCCCCGGAATGACGGGACCTTCTACGCCACGCTCTCCAGAAACGCCTCTTCCGCGGCGTGCACGGCATCGGGCGTGCCGACATGCATCCAGACACCGTCAAGCCGCAGGCCGAACAGCCGCTCCTGCTCGTTGGCGCGGTCGAACATCTTGGTCAAAGAGAACTCGCCCTTCGGGGCGTCGGCGAAGATCGACGGCGACAGGATCGCCGCGCCGGCATAGACGAACGGAACGACCTCTTTTTCCTTGCGCTTGCGTAAGGCGCCATCGGGCAGCATGCCGTAATCGCCGCGGCCGCTATAGCCGATGCTGGTTGCGGTCGGCGCCATCAGCAGCAGGATGTCCATGCGCGCGGGCTCGAAGTTTTCGGCAAGCCGCGAAAGGTTCGAGCGTACGCCGTCGATCCACAGCGTGTCGGAATTGACGTGGAAGAACGGCGCGTCGCCGAGCAGCGGCAGCGCCTTGACGACGCCGCCGCCGGTGCCGAGGACCTGGTCGCGTTCGTCGGAGATGGTCACGCGCGGATGCTGGCGAGATGCGGTGTGATTGATGATCTGGTCCGGCAGGTAATGCACGTTGACCACCGCCTCGGTCACGCCGGCCTGGCCGAGCTTGTCGAGCACGTGGTCGAGCAGCGGCTGGCCGGCCACCGGCACCATCGGCTTCGGCATCTTGTCCGTCAGGGGGCGCATGCGCAGGCCAAACCCTGCTGCGAGCACCATGGCTTTGGTCGGTTTGACGGACATCCTTCGCTTTCTCAGACCCTTCGCGTTCGCAGCAAATCCTAGCACGGGACTTGATCAGCCGCACCGCGTCTCAACCGCCTTAACCACCCGCCGTGACGGTTGTACGACGGGTGTTGCCGTTACGCCCCAACGGTCGCGGAACGCGCCTTTTTCTTCTTGTCACCGAGCTTGAGGAAATTGACGCCGATCTGGTCGCCGTTGACCCAGGCAAGCTCGCAGCGCCGGTAGGCAAGTCCGGTGGACGACAGCAGCAGAAAGAATTCCTTCAAGTGCAGGCCTTCGACCGAACCGTCGATGGTCAGCTTGGCGCCGCTCTCGGAGACGTCCTCCATGGTGCAGTCGCGTCGCCAGGTGCCGTCGATTCCCATCATCTGAGCCGGAATCCCGCGTTCGAAAACAACCCGGCTGTTGCCGCGCTGGTCCGTCCTTACCGCCATCTGCCCCGCTCCAGCCCCGTAATTATCCGGCTGCCTCGCCGCCAGAATACCGGCGTCTTGGCTAACAGCCGGTAAATCGGGCCCGAAATCAAGCTCGGGACGGTTCTTGAGGCGGTGGGACGTTGGCGAGATACCAGGCGCGCAAAGCGCCGAGCGCGGGATGCGCCAGCGAGCGCTGGAGGTAGGTCCAGATCCGCGGCTGATGGCGCAGATAATGCGGCTTGCCGTCGCGGCGGTTGAGCCGGGCGAAGGTGCCGAGCAGGCGCGTGTTCCGCTGCGCCGACATGATGGCGTAGAGCTCGGCAAAGCCGGCCGCGTCGAAGCTCGTGTCCTGCGCACGCCGCGCCTTGATGTAGCGCGACAGCAGCGTCAGCTCGAGGGTCTCGGGTACGTCGATGCGCGCGTCCTGCAGCAGCGACACCACGTCGTAGGAGTGTGGCCCGAGCACGGCGTCCTGGAAGTCGATCACGCCGACGCGCGCGATGCCGGTGCGATTCTCGAGCCAGATCAGGTTGGGCGAGTGATAGTCGCGGATGATCCATGTCTTCGGCGCCGCCAGCGGTTTCTCGAGCAGCTCGCGCCACATCGCGAAGAACTCCGCGCGCCTCTCGTCGCTCAACGGCGCGTTGCGGTCGGGCAGGTACCATTCCGGCATCAGTCCGATTTCGATCAGCATCGCCTCAACATCGAAGACGGGGATCTCGTAGGTTTGTCCGTCGAGCGGCAGCGTCTCCGGCAGCGCCTTGCCATGCAGCATCGCCAGCAAGTCGGTCGCGGCTTCGTAGCGCTCGGCAATCGGCCGCGGCGGATCGCCCTCGACCACGCCCTCGCTGCCAAAGTCCTCGGTAATCAGGAAGCCATGATCGAGGTTGGCATGATGAATCGCGGGTGCGGAGATTCCCTGCGCGCGCAGGCCTTCGGCGATCGCGACGAAAGGCTTGACGTTCTCCGCGAGATGCACCGCGGCGCTGTAGGACTTTCCGCTGTAGAGAGCCGCGCCGTCCGGCCGCTGCGGAAAGTTCATGAGGATGACGACGCCGTCGTCGCGCAGCAGCCGCGCATAGGAGCGCGTCGACGCATCGCCGGCCATGCGCTTGCGCGTCGCATCCATGTAGCCGGATGCCTCGAGAAATTCCCGCAACGCCTTCAGCCGCGCGATTTGTACGGCGCTCTTGCCATGGCCGGTGATGTCGGCGGCGCGTGCGTTCGATCCCAGCGCCGGCCGATGCGTCAGCGCGATGTCGATGCGGTCTTCAGGCATGGCCGCCGGCGCACGCTCGGGCCATTCGACCAGGACGAGGGTGGCGTCCGGGAGCGGCGACAGCCCGATCTCCTCGAGCTCGCTCTCGTCCTCGACGCGGTAGAGATCGGCATGCAGCACCGGGAACGGCGGCAGCTCGTAGCCCTGCACCAGCGTGAAGGTCGGGCTCGGCACTTCCAGCGCCTCGTCGCCGGCGAGGTAGCGGATCAGGCTGCGCGCCGCCGCCGTCTTGCCGGCGCCGAGATCGCCGGTAAGGGTGATGACGTCACCGGGGCCGACCAGCAGCGCGAGGTCGGCCATCAATTGCGCAGTGGCCGTCTCGTTGTGGAGCGCGACCGAGAATGTGGTTGGTTGCGTCATTCGGCGGCGTCGCGATGCGCCGCCTGGTCGGTCGGGAAGTCGCAGATCACGACCGTGCCCCGGCCGACGATCGAATCCACCCGCACCTTGCCGCCATGCAGCTCGACGAAGGAGCGCACCAGCGACAGGCCGAGCCCGGCGCCGCGGTGACGCGAGCCCTGCGAGCGGCTTTCGAACCAGTTGAACACCTTGTCCTTCATGTCGGCCGGTATTCCAGGTCCCGAATCTGTCACGGTGAAGACCACGCTGCGCTCGGTACGCCGCGCGCTGATGCCAACGGTGGAATCCTGTGGAGAAAACCCGACGGCGTTGGCAAGGAGGTTATAGAGCACCTGCACCACGCGCTTCTCGTCGCCGATGAAGCTGCCGACATCGGGCGCGATCTCGACCTTGAGGCGGATGCGGTCGGTGGCGAGGCGGTCCTGGATGCCCTCGGCGGCGAGCTCGATGGCCTTGCTGACGTCGACCTGCCCGAGTTCCAGCTTCATGGCGCCGGCGTCGATGGTGGCGAGATCCAGGATATTGTTGGTGAGCGCGAGCAGCGCGTTGGTCGATTTGGTGACGTAGTCGAGATATTCGGCCTGCTTCGGCGTCAGCGGCCCGGTCGAGGGATCGCTGAGGAAATGCGCAAAGCCGATGATGGTGGTGAGCGGCGAGCGCAGCTCGTAGGAGACGTGGTGGACGAAATCCACCTTCATCTGGTCGGCGGCCTCCAGCGCCTCGTTGCGCTCGCGCAGCGCGCGCTCGACATTCTCGGTGTCGGTGATGTCCTGGAACGTCAGCATGGTGGCGCCGTCGGGCAGCGGCCGGATCATGCCGTCGAGCACGCTGCCGTCCTTGCGCTCCAGCTTCAGCGGCACGTCCGCGCGGTTCTCGATCGAGGTGATGGCCTCGCGGATCTGGCGCCAGACCACGGGGTCGTCGAACAGCTGATGGCACCAGCCTTCCACCGTCTGGATGTGCGGCTCGTCGCGCATGGCATCGCTCGAGAGCTTCCACATCCGGACGAAGGCCGGATTGAACAGCTGCGCCTTGCCGTTGCTGCCGAACACCGCGACGCCCTCGGCGAGGCTGTCCAGCGTCTCGCGCTGGACGCGGATCAGGCCGTCGAAGCGGCGGGCGAGGTCGAGGCTTTCGGTGACGTCGTCGAACAGATAAGTGACGCCGCCCTCCGGGTTCGGCGTGGTGACGACCGAGAGCGCGCGGCCGTCAGGCAGGAACCAGGTGTCCTTGGCGGTCTCGACCGCGCGATAGGCTTCGTGCAGCTTGGCTTTCCAGGCGCGGAAATCCGGCTGTTCCGGCAATTTGCGCGCGGCGCGGAGCTGGTCGAGCACGCTGGAATCGTCGGGATTGGCGTCGAGGAAGTTGCGGTCGAGGTCCCACAGCCGCCGGTAGGAGTCGTTGTAGAAGGCAAGGCGCCGGTGGCCGTCGAACACGGCAACGCCGGAGGACAGCTGGTCCAGCGTGCGGCGGTGCGCCTCTGCCATGCGCACGAGCGCCGAGCTCAGCGCATCCGCCTCACTGGCATCGATGGCGACGCCGACGCTGCCGCTGCCGACATTGACGGCGCGTACGTCGTAGATGCGCCGCTCGCCGCCGATCACGATCGGCAGCCGCGAACTGAAATTGGCCGCGTCCTTCAGTCCCCGCTCCATCGCGGTGCGGTCGGCGCTGTCGAGCAGCTCGAGCTTGCGCTGCTGGGCATCGGTGACGCTGTTCGCTTCGGTGGCGCGGACATAGGCCGGATTGGCGTAGGTCAGCGCGCCGTTCTCGCCCTTGGCCCAGATCGGCCAGGGCGCGGCGGCGGCAAGGCCGCGCAGCATCTCGGTTTCGTCGGAGAGCGCCTTGTAGCGCAGATGGGTCTCGGCCAGATCGCGGCGCAGTCCTGAGAGCTCGCGAATCCGGACAATGGCCTGGCCGCCGATCGCGCGGCCGATCGCTTCCAGCGTATGGCCGTGCGCAGTGGTCAATGTCAGCTGGAACCCGTCGCCGCGATCGCGCAGGGCGTCGACCGCATGGTCCATCTGGAGCGCCGGCTCGGGGGGCAGCCAGGTTCCGAACGCCAGCACCCGCTGCGGCGACGAATCGCGCGGCAGCACCATGGCGATGTCGCCGGAAATCTGCGCGCGGCTGTCGCCGGCCGGCCAGGAGATCAGGATCTGCGGCTCGGCGAACAGCAGCGCGCCGAAGCGGTCGGCCTGGAGTTGCAGTTCCCCGATCCGGGCGTGCAGCTGCGCTTCGTTGTTCGCCGTGCGCACCCTTGTGCGCATCAACAGGATCGCGGCCATGACCGAGAAGCCGAGCAAGGCCAGCGCGGTGGCGAGCACCGCGAGTTCCTGCCGGTTGAAATCCAGCAATGTCGAGAGTGTGTCGACGAGGTCGGCGGCCTCGGCCGGCGCAGCCGGCAGCAGCGCTGCGAGAGCGCCGCCCATCAAGCCGTTGCGCGCCAGCGATGTGCACGACAGCAGCGTCCGACGCATCGACACGATCACGCCTGACATAGTTGCCCCAAGACCGCACGAATCTACGCGCGGCGACCCCCGTCGCGCGCGAATCAAAAGACAATACCCTCACCGCGACTCCGCCGGTAAGAGTCCAGATCGTGAACGTAAGGGAGGCCCCCCAAAAATGCCGGGCGCGCGGTTCCAGCGCACGTCATTCTTCGGGATGATTCGGCCGGAGTTGCCGTGCGTTAGCGGCCGGTCGACCCGAAGCCGCCGGCGCCGCGACCAGTTGCCGACAAGGTGGCCACGGGAACCAGCGCGGCCTGCACCACGGGTGCGATCACCATCTGGGCGATGCGCTCGCCGCGCTTGATCACGAACGGCGCTGCGCCGTGATTGATCAGGATGACCTTGATCTCGCCGCGGTAGTCGGCGTCGATCGTGCCGGGCGAATTCAGCACGGTGACGCCGTGCTTGGCGGCAAGTCCCGAGCGCGGGCGCACCTGCGCCTCGTGCCCGGGCGGCAAGGCGATCGCAAGGCCCGTCGGCACCAGCGCATATTGGCCGGGGGCGATCGTTATCGGCTTGCTGTCCGCAACGGCTGCCATCAGGTCGAGGCCGGCGGCCTCCGCCGTCTGATAGGCCGGCAACGGCAGACCTTCGGCATGGGCAAGGCGTTGCAGTTCGACGGTGACCTTCGTGCTCAAGATGCCGGCTCCCGGGATTTCTCGGCCACGCTCCTTGCGACATGCGCGACCAGTTCGATGGCGACCTGTTCCTTGGTCATCACCGGCCAGGAATCAACTGCCATCTCGCCGTCCTTCGCACCGTTCTTGCGGCTGAGGAGGTGGACCGTGTTGCGGTCGCCGCCCATCACGCCGGTCGCGGGCGAGACGTCATTGGCGACGATCCAGTCGCAGCCCTTGCGCGCAAGCTTTGACTTGGCGTTGTCGATGAGGTGCTCGGTCTCGGCGGCAAAGCCGATCACCAGCGGCGGGCGCTTGTCGGTCAGCTTGGAGATCGTGGCGAGGATGTCGGGATTCTCGACCAGCTGCAGCGGCGGCATGCCGGCCGAAGTCTTCTTCAGCTTCTGCTCGCCTTCGTTGGCGACGCGCCAGTCGGCGACCGCGGCAGCGAAGATCGCGATATCGGCGGGGAGCGCGGCCTGCACCTGCTCGAGCATCTGCCGAGCCGATTCAACGTGCTTCACCGTCACGCCCGGGGGGTCGTCGAGGTCAACCGGGCCGCTCACCAGGATCACCTCGGCGCCCGCGGCCTGCGCCGCGGCGGCAATGGCGAAGCCCTGCTTGCCGGAGGAACGGTTCGCGATGTAGCGCACCGGATCGATCGGCTCGTGCGTGGGGCCGGCGGTGATCAGCACGCGCTTGCCGGCAAGCGGTCGCGGCACCGGCGGGCGG